>JAVCCE010000020.1 GCA_030765645.1 Candidatus Hinthialibacter antarcticus
AATTGACAAACCAAATCAGGCATGGGTGCAACTCTGGGAGCGCCTGTGCATAAGGGCCTGAAAGCCCGCACTGAAGCGAGCAGAGCTGTACCCATGCCACATGCAGCGAAATCTCAATTCAATTTATTAAAATAAAGTATCCAATTTACGGAAGAACCATAATTATTGATGATGAATTGATAAAGGAGCCGGGAACAAATGTATCTACGAATATGTATCGCACTGCTGCTCTTGATGCATTCTTCTTATGCAGAAAGCAAAGAATGCGTCATCCTGCTTCATGGACTGATAAGAAGCAGCGCTTCTATGTCTAAAATTGAAACCGCTTTGAACAAAGCAGGCTATCACACCATCAACCAGGGATATCCATCGACCCAAGACAACATTGAAACGCTTGCGGAAGAGGCAATTTCAAACGCGTTGGTGAAAAGCCCAACCGATGCGACTCGAGTTCACTTTGTTACTCATTCGATGGGAGGGATTTTAGTCCGAAATTATCTCAATAAACATTCCATTGAAAACTTAGGCCGGGTTGTCATGTTGGGGCCGCCCAATAAAGGCAGCCAGGTGGTTGATAAACTCAAAGGGCTTTATTGCTTCAAAATGATTAACGGCGAAGCGGGAATGCAGCTGGGCACAGATAAAAAAAGCGTTCCGAACCAGCTGGGGCCTTCTGATTTCGAAGTGGGGATTATTGCCGGGACGCGAAGCATGAATCTAATTCTTTCCACCATGCTGCCTGGTAAAGATGACGGCAAAGTTACGGTTGAGAATACCAAGTTGGAGGGGATGAAGGACCATATTGCCCTTCCGGTGACTCATCCATTTATGATGCGAAATAAAGAAGTCATTCAGCAGGTCATTCACTTCTTAGAAAATGGGGAATTTGACAGGAAAGAATAAAACGAGAGCAATATGAAATCACGATAACCTTCTTTTGGTGTCATTGCGAGCAAAGCGAAGCAATCTCGCCTGCTTGCCGCAGGCAGGTCTCGCTACGCTACTTGAAACGCATCATTTATCCGCAGTAGAGTGGTTTCTTAACCCACCAATTTGAGCTGATTGCCTACTCATACATTTCCCAACCGCTATCAACCGCGCTTTTGGGTTCAAGCCCATGAATCGCGTACTTATGTATGTAATAGGATAACCCGCTATGCTCTAGCGTATATACACTATTATCTCTAGGCGTATTTTCCGTTTCTTTAATTAGCGTCTCGTATTTGCTTAATGGTACGTATGAAAATGCCTTCGCTTTCCCTGTACGGAATGTTTGTATGATCGCATTGGAGGCTGCTTTTCCATCAAATAAAACAAAATAATCACCTCCAAGTGGAATAAAGTCATAACGGTTATATCCATTTTGTGTTAAAGGCCTGTCATAGGTTGTATGACGCGCATCAGGTCCTAATTGCGATAATTCATCTTTGCCGATAACGGTATATTTCGTATCAGAAAACAATACGATGGTGGTGTCGAGAATCAGCGCATCAATATAAATATGGTTAAATAGGTTGATCGGGAAATAGGCTTTTTGGTTATTCACAATGATTGATTTGTTTGATAGTTCCGGCAAATGAAAATCTGAAATATGGTCCAAATAATTTAGTTCTTTATTAAAAACATAAGCGCTTCCAGAATTGTCTGGCAAAAAAATTGTCTCATCTATAACGTGGATCGCATTCGTTAATTTTAATTTTGGGTCTATTGGCTTATATTGGGGCAAATAACTTATATTCCACCCACACCGCCATGATTGGCCTGGATTACAAAATTGTGGAATGCAATTCTGTCTTTGTTGGCAATCTTCCCATTCGTTAGGGCTTGAAATGTCATACCGAGAAAAATTCACTTCTTCAATTTCTCGATGAAATGATTCATATTTCATTAACACATAAAGATCATCGTCATCCACTGTAAGATTTAACATTGGGTGTTGGTCAGTAAAATGAAGGTAACCCCGCCAAACATGTTCAAACTCAATCTCCTGTCCAAACACCCCAGGGATTAAAAGGACAAAAACCAAAAGACCGAATACTATCTTCTTCATGTTGACCTCACCCGTTGAATTTAATATCTACAGTATATCATACCATTATGATTTCGTCAGATTTTTTGCGGTCACTTTATTCCTCGCGAAATTTTCTCCATAATAAGGACATTCTAATTGGAAGAGGTTTTCTATGTTGAAATTACTTAAATCATTCGCTCTAGTGTTATTAAGCGCATTCATGTCATTTCCCGCTTTCTCTGCGACGGCGAAGATGTACGACGTTGTGGTCTACGGCGGAACAGCAGGCGGCGCCATCGCGGCGGTTGCGGCGGCTCGCGAGGGGCTGGATGCCGCGCTGATTGAACCCTACGACCACATCGGCGGCTTGACCTCCGGCGGGCTGGGTCGCACCGATGTCGGCGACTCAAGCGTCATCGGCGGCTATTCCCGCGAGTTTTATCAGCGGCTGGGAAAACACTACGGCGAGGACGCGTCCTGGCGGTTTGAGCCGGGCGTCGCAGAACGTACGCTGAAAGAAATGCTCGACGAAGCCAAGGTCGATGTCTTTTACCAAAAGCGCCTCGCGTCCGTTGGTAAAGACGGCAACCGCATCACCAGCATCAAAACCGAAGACGGCTCCATCTTCATCGCTAGCATTTTCATGGACGCGACCTACGAAGGCGACCTGATGGCTCAGGCTGGCGTCTCATACGCTTGGGGAAGGGAAGGCCGCGACCAATACGGCGAGTCGCTGGCAGGCCGCGCGGAACATACCCATTATCACCAATTTGACGTTGATGTGTCGCCCTACGCGGATGATGGCAGCGTGATCCCGCTGGTTGGTACGCACGACCCCGGTGAGATTGGCGGCGCCGACAAAATGGTGCAGGCCTATAATCTGCGCTTGTGCTTTTCCAGTGACCCCAACAACCGCTTGCCGTATCCCAAACCGCCAAACTATGACCCGTGGACGTACGAACTCTTGCGGCGTTATCTGAAAGCAAAGCCGGACGCGAAAATCGACGAGTTATTCATTTGGTCGCTGATGCCTAATAACAAAACCGATATCAACAACAAAGGCCCCGTATCGACCGATTACATCGGCATGAATTGGGACTACCCCGAAGCCGATTACGCCAGACGCGAAGAAATTTACCTGGACCATTTGCATTACACCCAAGGCCTGTTTTATTTTTACTCAACGCATCCCGATGTGCCCAAGCATATTCAGGAATGGATCAACAATTGGGGCCCGGCAAAAGATGAATTTACCGACAATGGCGGCTGGCCTCATCAGATGTATGTTCGCGAGGCGCGCCGCATGATTAGCGATCACGTTCATAGTCAACATGATTGCCAGGAAAACTTGACCAAAAAAGACTCCGTCGGGATGGGGTCTTACAATATGGATTCCCACAACGTCCAGCGCTTCATCAATGATCGCGGCTTCGCAGAGAATGAAGGCGATGTTGAGGTCGGTCCCAAAGGCCCTTACGAAATCGCCTACCGCTGTATCCGCCCCAAAGAAGCGGAGTGCGCGAATTTGTTAGTCCCTGTGTGCCTGTCGTCGTCACACATGGCGTTCGGCAGCATCCGCATGGAGCCGGTGTTCATGGTGTTAGGCCACAGCGCGGGCGTCGCCGCCAAGATGGCGATAGAAAACGGCGTCTCCGTGCAGCAGATCGACACCGAAGCGCTGCTCAAAACCTTGCGCGAGCAAGGGCAGGTTCTCTCTAACGCTGACCGCATCAAAAAGAACGCCGTCCGCGGCAATCCGTAAGTCTCTGAGTTTTCTAATCATTTCAAAGTAGGGGCGCAGCGTGCTGCGCCCTTTTTTTTTTTGGAAAAATGCTCTTGACAGTTAGTGTACATGTGTATTATTCTTAAATATAGTTCATGTATAAACAATGTGTTAAGGGAGGCCATCATGAAACTACGAACGCTGTTTATCATCGCATTGCTGCCGGGGCTGATTGGTTGCGCGAAGTGGTACAAGCCATTACTCGCTCCGGTTGGCGTCGCTGCAATGCCATTCGTTGTAGTGTTGTGGGGAGTGAGTATGAAAAAATACCATTCGCCTGAATATCATTTCTATTCGTTACCTATTGAGGCTCAGGCCAATGCGACTTACAAGAACCCGTGGTCAGTTCAGCCCAACGCAGGCTTCAATCAATGGGCTATATTCACTCTCGATCAAAAGAATGGCGCCATTGATCTCACAACCAACCCGAATGATAAAGTGGTTGTGCTCCGCACAGGCGATGCAATGACAATTGATTTAGACGAACCATTGACGGTCAGCGGCGCGAGTATTGCTTGCTGCTTATCCGAATCCAATTTTCACTCGCGGCAATCTTATATTTGTTTTTACTCTGAGGATGGAGAGCGTCAGACAGTGGGCTATACGCCCTATGGTTGGAATGTAGGAAATACGATAAACGGAAACTCCACTCAAACGCCTAGACATGATGGGCGTTTTGTTTATCTCAATGCGAAAAATGAACAAGACGATTCGATCATCGGCCGCTTGTGCATTAGGGAGGCAAGACTAGAGCGCCCCATAATTGTGAATAAAGTTGAGTTCATTTATGGCGACCTCCCCGATGGCGCCGAGCTGCTCATCGTCGCCGCTTCGCTGTTTCATATTGAAGTGAAAAGTGAAAAAGCAGAGTAGGAAAAGGCGGGTGGTGAGCCAAAGCCGCGAAGCGGACAGCCTTTGAGACAACGCGGTGATCCCCCCTGACGCCTGCGGCGCCTTCCCCCCTTACAAAAAGGGGGGTGAATAGGGCATGTCGATTTATAAGAAGCCATCTCAATAAAAATGATTATGAAAAAGTAGCAACTTTAAAAAATGTCAAACCAACTCTGGCATGGGTGCAACTCTGGGAGCGCCTGTGAATCAGGGCCTGAAAGCCCGCACCGAAGCGAGCGGAGTTGAACCCATGCAACAAACAGTGAATGATCAAGTTTTTAGAGATGGCTTGTAACTAGGCGATCTTACTCCGTCACAATCGGCAGTCCGGCGTTTTTCCAACCAGTAAAGCCGCCGTCCATTGATTTGACGTTGGTGTACCCCATCTGCTGCAACGCGTCAGCCGCCAGCGCCGAACGATAACCGCCGCCGCAATACAATATGATCTCTTGGTCGTGATCGGGAAGCTTGCCTTCAACGTCGCGTTCGATGATGCCTTTGCCAAGATGAATCGCCTGGGGCAGACGCCCGTTGTCCCATTCATGATCTTCTCTAACATCCACTAGAACAAATTCTTCGCTCGCGTCCATGCGCTGTTTGACTTCAGCGACGTTAGTTTCGACGACGCGTTTTTTTGATTCTTGGACGAGTTTCAAGAATCCTGGTGCGTGTTTCATTGCAATCTCCTCATTCGTTAGAATGATACAGTTGCCAGTCATGAGCCGAGGCGGGCGCATCGCCGGGCACGGTCACCCGAGCAAGCCGCCCCGGTGCGCTGAATAGGTTACCGATGGCGTAAAGCACGTACAATTCACCGTCTTCATCCTCGACGAACGATGTGATCGCAATCGATGGATGCGCCCCGCTTGCGAGTTCCCAGGATACCTCTTTCAACAGCCAGTTGTCAGGCGCGGTTTCTTCCAGCGCAAAAAAATCGCCCGCATAATCAGAGAAAATATACTGCCCGATCATGCTGCTGAACTGGCGCCCGCGATAGACATATCCCCCGTTTACGGAAATGCGGTTCGCCGCGTGGTTGTATTCTGCAATGGGCAGTTCCAACCCTTCTGAATTGCAATTGGTTGGATTAAAACAATCGCTGCCTTCCATGATGCGCCAGCCATAGTTGCCGCCGCGTTTGATGATGTTAATTTCTTCTATACGGTTTTGCCCGACATCCGCGCAGAACAGTCGCCCGGTTTCGCGGTCGAACGAGAAGCGCCAGGGGTTGCGCAACCCATACGCCCAGATTTCGTCTAATCCGTCCACGCCGACGAACGGGTTGTCGCTTGGGATCAAGTTGCCGTCTGGCGCATCGACGTTGATTCTAAGAATTTTACCTAACAGCGTATTTAAGTTTTGCCCGTTGCCGATGGAGCCGTGCTGGTCATTGGCGCCGCCGCCGTCGCCGCTGGCGATGTAGAGCATTCCATCGGGACCGAACGCCAACTGGCCGCCATTGTGGTTAAACTGCGGCTGTGAAAATGTTAACAGTTGAACTTCAAACGACTGCGCTACGTTTGGGCTAAAATCCGAAACCGAATATTCCGCGACGACCGATGTACTATTCGCTCCGCTTTGTTGACTGGGGGCGGTGTAGTACACAAAGAAGCGCCCGTTGCTTTTATAATTGGGGTGAAACGCCATTCCTAACAAGCCGCGTTCGTCGTAGCCATTTGAATTGACTTCGACCCGGTCGCTGATATCCAAAAATGGTTCGTCCAACAAGGCGCCGTTTTCAATGATGCGAATTTTTCCCTTTTGCTCAAGAATAAACAGCCGTCCGCTGCCGTCGCCTGCGTGGGTTCCAGCAACCGGTTGATCGAGTGAAGCCACAACATCTTCTAACACAACTTCAAACTCAGCGTTTGGTTGGGAATGGGACTGGAACACGAGAACAAATGTAACAACGAAGAGACTCAAAACATGAATCAGTTTAACCATTAGACATTTCCCTCTTTGGGCCATACTATTTCAGATAACGTATCGCCAATTGTGATGGTTTAAAATGGACAACGAGGAGAGTTGACTGCGATGCCTGCGCCAATGAGCGGCCAAGAGGCTGCGGACTTTTGGATTCAAAAAGGCAATTACCCCAAAGCCCTGCTTGCGCTACGGCCGCTCGTGAATGAGTCGCCCGATAACGCCAATTTGTTCTATCAGATCGGCTATTGCCTTGTTAAAATGGGGCAGTATGAAGAAGCGCATCAGGAACTTCAACGTGCGCTATCCATCGACCCCAATCATGCCGAAGCCAAGAAACTACTCGACCGCGTCGATTACAACCCCGACGCCGAGGGTGCTCACTCGATCCCTGATGATATATTCAATGACGCCATCGCGTCGAGCCGCGTATTAAAACGAATCGCTTGCCCTCAGTGCGGCGCGGAACTTCTCAAGGGCGCTAGAGATTGCTCGCATTGCAAGTATGTTTTCCCGCAATATAAATTAGTCAAAGCGATAACAAGCGTCGTAATTGTCATCGCCTTTCTCGCGGGAGGCCGCTATTACTTTCTTGGGCCGGATGCGTTTGTGCTCCCCATGCCGACGCTCAATCAAACCGCAGGCTTTTTTGTGGGGTTTCTTCAGACCGTGACAACGTTATTTGTTGCAGCGCTGTTGACCAATTACTGCGAACTGGACAAAGCCTGGAATTTTGAGTGGAAACTCGATTTGGGCGCGTCAGTATTGACTGCAATCTGTATGGCGCCGATCAATATGTATGCGTTTTTACTGATTAAAGAGATTTCGAAGATACCAGGGTGGGCTATTTTTCTACTTGGAGTTCGCATCTTTGTTTTTATTGCAACGGTTTTGTTCTTGGTTCTTTTCTTTCAACGTAAGATAATTTATTTGGTATTGTTGGTTCTTACCTACTATTGCATCAGCCCATTGTTTTATTTATTGTTTACACCTCTGCGTTGGTTGGCGGGTATAATATAACAGAATAAAGCGGTTCTTTTTTCTGGTAGAGTTTTATTTTGAAGTCTGTTTGGTATAATAAAAAAGTGGGCGGCGCATGGCCGCCCGAAGCCTAAATCGGAAAGAGAGGTTTCGTCGTGTGAATTGCTCACACAACGAGCCTACTTGTTTTAACGGTTGATCTTGCTGTTTGGTTTACTATCCCACCCGTATATTAAGTACATATAGTATAAAACGACCCAACCGTCATTTTGTTTCATCTTTTTTTCAAAGAAGCAGGGCATTCTTACCTCACCTGCTTCTTTTGATAATAGACAATCGTTAGCCCCAGGAAAGCAGCTAGAATTCCCACCGATGCAAGCGGTAACATAAACCGCAAGAAAAACGCTGTGAGATAAACAGGAAACGTCTCTGTCCTTTGCTGCATAGATAGAATAAAGACCGCAATTACCGTTGCTAAACTCAACACATATCCAACGCTGGTTGTGATTAATGACGGAGATATCATAGAAACGCTAAATGACACGCCATGCCCAATAAACATGGCAACCAAGCAAACTAGCAACCCAAAGTTTGTGTTGAAAGCGTCATAGTTTCGGTTAATGAAAACCGTGAAGATTTCGCTGCCAAAGAACAAATAAACGAACATGAAAAACACAATAAACCACAACGCAACGCCCGCTAAGCCAACAAAGTAATAAACGCGCAGCAGCGTAAAACGCTCAATGGGGCGAATGAACAAAAACGCCTCAAGGTTGTCATTCGCTTCCAGGATGCGGTTTCCCGCCGCCATCAGATACGCCAAACCCAGCGAGATGAAAAAGATATAATAGTGAAGCCACTCGCTGATACTCGATAGCGTGTAGTGAGTCAGGCGCTGCGGCGAATAGTTGTGAAGCCAGCTCAAGTAGGCCACGATGATCAGCGACATCAGACAGAAGGCGGCGACGATGGGACCAGATTGGCGCACTTCTTTCCAAATCAGCGCGTATTCAATTTTGCTGTTCATGATTCGCCTCCTTCTTTGTAGTCTCTTGTTCCGAGTAATCCCTTTTGAATTGCTGAAAATCCAGGCAGGTTATACACATCAACGCTTTGAGCGCCTTCTGTCTTAAGCGACTGGTTTGCCCCCAGGCTGAATTGTGACAAGCGTGAATCTCCCATAAATACCACCGAGCGCTCGCCCTGGTCGTTTTGGCGAATCCACAACTTCTCAATGTTTGAGTCAATGATGATTCGCGCGTAGGGATCAAAGCGCTTGTTGTCTTTCAAGTCATAGACAAACAAGTTGTTGAAAAAGTGGTTATACAAAAACCCATCTTCAAACCGCAATGAGCGGGAGAACCTTCCACTGTATTTCCAATTGGTCATTGACCGCGTGAGCGGCATCTTTTGGCGGCTGATTTCTTTAATGCGGGTCGGGTCGCTGATGTCAAACACCGAAAGATACTCAGACCATTGGCTCGAAAAGGCCGCCGCCAGTCGGTCTCCGTCAATGGCGAAGTTGATGCCCTGCGGGTGATAGCGGCCATCAGGCAGCCCCGGCAGTGGTTTCAATGTTTCACAACCGACCGAGACGCGTAGAACGGCAGGGTCAGAATAATCAAAACACTCCAGACTAAAATAGCCTTCCCCATCTTTTCGGTTATAGCCGTCTAGGGTGAATAGCGAGTAGTCTCCTACGCCATCGGGGGGGGATTGAATCCAAAAGTTTCCAGATTGAACCCATCGGGCGGTATCAGCAGCGTCTGTTAATTGTTCGAACAAGGGCGATTTAACATCGGCTAAAACATTCTCATCGAAGATATAGATTTTTTCATCATTGTGGCTTATCTCTCTCATAACTGGCAGTTCGCTGAACTTGCCGTTAAACGAATTGGAAGGAAACAGGCCGGGTTGTTTGGCTTCGATCGATTCGGTGACCCAAGAGTCTCCTTTTCGGTAGTTGAACTCTAGCCGTTCTAAAGGCGTGAAGCGCGGCTCGCCTTCATACGAGAAGCGCCCAATTAAGTTGACCTGAAAATGGAGGATAGGATAAAAACCATTCGCTGTGTTGAACAGTTGTTGCGTAAATTCCATCCCGCCATTTTGTTCGACATAATCAAAGAAGTGTTGATACTTTTCTTTTATCTCGCGATAGGTCAACGGCTCGTTTCTGATTACATAATCGCCATCAACAAATTCCATGTCAGGCTGCCAGATTTCAAGAAACACACGATTATCTCCGCCGTATTGCCTGATGTATTCCTCAAGCAAGTGAACGGTGAAATCCCGTCGTGAATAAACGATGCCGCCCTTGTGGGATTGATACAGCTGCCAAGAATTCGGGTTTTCCCACACGCGAAATCGCTCGAACTTTTGTCTGAATTCAGCGTCAAAGTTTTGGGGATTAAACAGTTTCATCAGCGGCTCAGATAAAACGGTTTCATATCTGCCCCGTTCGTCATGTTTGTTGATCGTCAATTCACACAGAGTCGGTTGAAATGTCGGGTCAGGAATCACCCAGGGTCGGTTGTAGTCTTGGCGGGGCCGTGTGTTTGTTCCCATCAACATAGCATTATATGGCTTCAAATCGCCATTCGGCATTTGAGGAGCATGAGCCGCTGGCGAAGCGGGAAAATGTCTATACGCCCACTTTACGATGGGGTCGTTTGTTATTCTATCAGCCTCATCAATTGTCAGGCCGTCATTGGTTACGATCTTGCCATCAACTTCTATCGCCGCCATCTTGGCGTTGACGTTTGACATATTGAGCGACATCGAAAAGTAAAAGAGAACAAGCAAAGTCGCCAGCGCACAAATATATCCCTGCCAGTAATTCAATCGGCCTGTCATGCGCAACCTTAGAACCGCAGACGCTACGACCGCTAGTGCAAGGACGCGAAGCCCGATTGACAACCATGGATTCACTGCTGAAAAACTCAAGATGTCGTTCAGAAACCTGGATTGACCGAATTGTGATAATTCATAAATGTAACTGAGAGAAATAAGATATACCGGAACCGCCAACAACAGCAAACCGAAACTGCGAAGACGGTTCGCTGTAAAACTTGAAGCGGTGAAA
Organism: Candidatus Hinthialibacter antarcticus; assembly: GCA_030765645.1. Lineage (NCBI taxonomy): Bacteria > Candidatus Hinthialibacterota > Candidatus Hinthialibacteria > Candidatus Hinthialibacterales > Candidatus Hinthialibacteraceae > Candidatus Hinthialibacter > Candidatus Hinthialibacter antarcticus. The sequence continues at coordinate 10,672 of JAVCCE010000020.1, forward strand.
AAGCACAAACTGGCGGCGATGAATATCAAGACGACATACAATAAAAGCTGCCAGAAGGATACGGCGTAGAATATGATGTTCGAGTAAGAAACCGAGATTAAAATCCCAACCATCGCCAACGCGAATCCCGCCAGCCATTGCATGAAGCAAAGCGCTTCAGGCGCAACCGGTTTCAGGTTTAGGCAAACCAGGTTGTCTCGTTCCGGCTCGCGAGAAAGCAGCGGTAAGAAGAACACAAAGGCTAATACAATGACATAGAAAAGTTGAACGCCAATTGCCGCTGTGATGTCTCCGCCGATGGCTCTTAAATAATGTTGATTATCTGACCGGGGCGTCTGTGTATAAAACAAGGTCGGCGCGACGAACGCGAACAACAGGCTCAGCCAGAAGATAGGCCGACACTCGCGGTATTCTTTCCAAAGCAGCGCTCTGAATTGGTTCCAGTAGAGGGTCATGGTCATCCTCACATTCCCCGCCGGGCGGACCGCACGGTTTCGACGAATATTTCTTCCAAACTCATGGGTTCGACCTGCAAGTCAATCGGCTTGTAGGCGCGAAACTGCTCTAAGACCCCGTCTTCAAATTCCCCGGAGAAGTACGACTCTTCGCGTCCGCTTCCTTCGATCCAATTGACGGCGCTCAGTTGTTCGCGTTCTGGTATATCGCCGTTCCAGGTGACGCGGATACGCTTGGCGCTTTCTTTCAGCGAAGTCAGCGATTGGTTGCGCAACAGCCGCCCGTTGTGCATGATGCCCACGTCGTCGGCGACGCGCTCGACTTCGTCCAACAGGTGCGATGAGAAGAACACCGTGCGCCCTTCGCTTTGGATCAGCGAGACGACTTGCTCTAAGATCTCCCGCCTTACAATCGGGTCGAGACCGGAAGACGGCTCGTCCAGAATCAGCAGGGGAGGGCGGTGGCCAATCGCCAACAGTAGCGCCAGTTTTGCGCGTTCGCCGCGCGACAGGTGTTTGATCTTGGCCTCTGGATCGAGGTTCATGTCGTTGCGAGTACTTTCGACCAGCTGATCGTCCCATTCCAGATAAAACTGTTTGGTAAACCAGATGATTTCGTGAATCTTCATCCATTGCCACATTTCGCGATTTTCCGAAACATAGCCGATCATGCGTTTGAGCCGTACGGTCTCCCAGGCGGGGCTGAAGCCCATGATGGAGAGATGGCCTTCCGTGGGACGCTGTAGGCCGAGCATCATTTTGATCGTCGTGGTTTTTCCGGCGCCGTTATCGCCAGCGAGGCCGTAAACCTTGCCCGGTTCGATCTGCAAATTGAGGTCATGCACCGCACACTTGCGGCGGAAAATTTTGGTGCAATGTTGGATGTCAATCGCTAACTGGTTCATGACGCTCTCCCTTCCATGAAGACGCGGTTGCGCTCTTGCAGCAATTGGTTGACTTCGTCAAAAGCGATTTTCAGGTGGTAGGCCTCGGTCAACGCGCGGTCGAGATGCCGACCCACCAGATTAAGGCGTTCCGCCTTCTCGATGGTGACCGGATTGTCAGCCACAAAGCACCCCATACCGCGGCGCGTTTTGATGACGCCGTCGCGCTCAAGATCGGTGTAAGCCCTCGATATGGTATTGGGATTCACCCGGAGATTTGAAGCGAGTTGCCTGACTGAAGGCAGTTGCTCCCCTGACGTGAGAGTTCCCGTCGCAATTTTGTACTTCACTTGCTGTACAACCTGCATGAAGATCGGGACTCCATTGGATGGGTCAATATCTAGGATCATAATGACGCCTCGCTGTATTAGTGTCCTAATTGATTAGTACAGTAATACAGATTGGTCAGGCTGTCAATTACTTTTCTGGAATTTTTTTGAAAAAAAACAACGAAACGAGTGTTTCGTTTATAAGTATCTGTTAATAATAGGCTTGGGTTTGATTGTATATAATATACGCGAGGTTTTTTTGATAGTAATCAAAATCCATCTCAAAAATTATTGATCCATAACTGTATTGGGCATGGGTACAACTCCGCTCGCTTCAGTGCGGCTCCGCCTTTTTGCACAGGCGCTCCCAGAGTTACACCCATGCCAGAATGATCTTGTCATTTGTAACTAACTAGGTACTTCTTTTGAAGGCTTTTTTTGAGATGGCTTTTAGTTTAAGGGATGAATCTAACGCAGATCAAGCGACGAGATCAATGTGGGGAGTGTCTTCAGATTTCTGATCTGAACTCTTATCTGAGTTCTCACTCAGCTTGCTGATTAAAATATCAACTTGCTCGTTATTTTTCACTTTTTCGATCGGTAATTCCACTTCTTCAGTATTCAGTTGTCCTGGTAATGTGACTTCGACATTCTGAGATTTGACCAACAATTCAAGACGCGCTTCGGCTTCAAGACGGCGCGCAGTAGTCGCCGCCAAGCGGTCGCTGGCGGTCACTTCGCCGCTATACAAAGCGGCGCGCTGAATCTGGTCCGCTGACTTGATGGTGTCCTCAGGCGTACGCTCGCTACGGATTACCGCCGGGATGTCGTTTTTGGGGTTTTCTGCTTCTTCTGTTTCACCGTCTTCATCTACGGTGGGGTCAGAAATGCCAGCGTTTTCTCGTGATTCCTCGTTGAGGTCCAAGCGGGCCTCCGCTTCCATGCGCTGGGCTTTTGACGCAGCCGCCCGGTCTTGGTTTGATGGTTCTGCGGGCGCCAGCGCTGCGCGCTGAATTTGTTGCGCCTTTTGGATGGTCGCTTCGGGGGTCTCTTCTTTTGATGTATCGACGCTCACTTCGCCGCCGACTGCATACTGTTCGCCGTCAGGGCCGACTTGGTATTCAAGTTGAATGGCTCCGGTAATGCCGCCGCCGGCGGATTTGTGCTGCTGCTCGTGGGTACGAACCTCGGCGTCGCGTTTCTCTAATTTTTCAACTTCTTTTTGATCTTGTTCGGTCAGTTTACTACCAGAGCGGGTGTTGTCATCGCTTTTGATTTCGACTGTATCTTGAGAGGAGCGAGGCGCACTGGAACCCTCAGCACGACGTTCGCTAGAAGAACGCGCGTTAGAAGTCTCGCGGGGGAAGTCTCGCGGGGGAAGTATGCGTTTAAGTCCAGTGAGACCGGGTTCATTTTGGAAATCCATTTCCAAGCCTTGCCGCGTTGGTTTTTTCGTCTCGATCAGTCCATGATCGCTGACTCAGGCGCATTTTGCCGTTGTCTACAATATTCTCGGCAAGTTGATCGAAAAGTTTAGGGATATTTTTATGAGTTATTCAAACCGAAACGAAAATAAATCGGCATCCTTCATTATAAAGCGTAGCCGAATTGTTTTCCCTTGAAGTGCGCTCACGTCATTTCCCTGGATCCAATCGACGGGCCTTTTGATCATATCTCCAATGATTTCAGTTGACTCTTCGATGCTGAATCCTTTAATTGACTCGCCGTTTTCGTTTTGGATTTCAACTTGAATCAATCCAGCCGCCGAAGTGGAGTAATTAATCAAGAGTTTTTCTCCATCAAAACGAAATGGCTGAGTAATCATCTCACCCGTTTTAAAACCTGCATGGACGGATGCAAATCCGTCAGTTCGTAAGGTAAGCCTCTCCAGGTAGTGCGCTTCTTGACCGTAACGGCGCTGGATAAACAACGACATTTCTCTCTCACCCGTCGGAACCACTCCACAGGCGGGATAATTGGTGCGTGAACTCCAGTTTTCGATTCCTAAACCGGGCCGGATGAAGGCCTCGCGGAAGGTTCGGTCAAATGTGTTCCCTCCGCGGCTGGTGAGTAAAACCGCATCGGAACAATCGCCGGAATATTGCGCCTCGCCTCCAATTTTTTGAAAAGCCTCAGGGCTTAACACGCGCCGTCCCGGCATAAAACGCGCTGCCAGGCTAATATAGATATTCGGCGCCCGGAAATAGGGATGTGTTTGGTTGGTGTATAAGTGTTCTTGTAATGGTTCGCCGAAGTTCATCTCGACTGGTTCGCTCCAATTCAGGAAATCCGGCGATGTTGTTCGGCTAACTGTTCTGTAGCCTTTGAATTCTCCTTGAGTCCAGGTGCGAAAATAGCAAACGTATACGTTCTCAGACTCTGACCAAAATGCGACGTTTTGTGAATCAAACGCGCCATCAGTGATGAGTGGTTTTTCACGAATCTTATTCCAATGAATCCCATCCTCAGAAATAAACCCAATAAGACCGCTATTTTGGGTTCCTGCCAGTGCTTTGTATTTTTCGGATTTTGGAACATCAGGCCGTTTGTCGAGAAATGGTGAAAAGTTGTGAGAGCAGGGGGCCGTCTCAGCAAGGATTACATTATTCTGTTTGCTACCATTGATATCAAATAAGCCATAGTCGGGCTTAGTCCAGTTTATTCCGTCGTCGCTAACAGCGCGGCAAGTGACTTCGGCGTTGCTACCGTCTGATTTCGCTAAAGGGAGACCCCGATAATAGAGCGCGTATTGATCTCCATCCTTGATTACAGTTGCATATCCGCAATAGCGGCCTTCCCAAGGTTGGTCGAATTGCAGGACGGCTCCAGCAGGTTGAGGCGCATGAAGGCGTAACTCCGTATTAGTTAGGTTTTGGATAATGTTTTGATCTACAAAGATTTGCAGATTGCTTCCTATATCCAACGAGAAGCAAGCAAGGGGTGATGCAAATAGAGCGAAAAAATAGATCATCAGTCGCGGCAGCATATTGTCGTCTCCGTATTAAGATAGGGAAGTTTCTCACAATTTTATGTGTAAAGTCAATGCATTACTTTGTTGTCGACTAAGTCGGGCTAAGGCTTAATTCCCAGCGCTTTGCGGATGATCTCGGGGTGGTCGAATGAGATGGTAAGTTTTGAAAATTCAGTGGATTTTGGGTTGATCCACAACACATCCGCCGCGTCGTCGCCCGCAACGGCTTGGGCTGCTTGTTCCATGCTGAGCGGTTTGGCGAGGTAGACAGCGGTGACGTTATGCCAGCGCGGGTCGCGTTTCGGGTCGGAATAAATTCCTACCAGGCGCTCAATTTCGACGTCCAGCCCGGTTTCTTCTTTGGCTTCGCGGACAGCGCATTGCTCGACGGTTTCCTGGTGGACTTCTAAAAAACCACCGGGAATCGCCCAATGGTGTTGGAAGGGAGGGTTTTTACGCTTAATGAGCAAGACTTCGCCCGCCTCATTGGGAATCACTATATCGGCGGTCACATTCGGACGGACGAACTCTTGCTCAGTCATAGACTTTTTACACCGCTTTTTTTTGTTCTTCTGACGGCGTTTTTTTCTCGTCGGATGCTGCTTCTTTTTTCTCTTCCGGCGGAGGATTCTTCATAATGCTGCGCAACATTTCATCCGGCGTCTTGGTCAACGGGTTGGGCTTGTCTGCCTCACGCGAATAACCGCACCCTTTATTGTCGGGGCACTTAATGGTCGGGCCTTTGCGCTTGTAATCTTTATAAACCAAGAATTTCGATTCGCAATTGGGGCATTTTTCTTTGATGGGTGGGTCCCAGGCGACGAAGTTGCAATCCGGGTATTTGCTGCACCCATAGAACGTAGTGCCGCGCCGCGAACGCCGTTGAATGACGTCTCCATCGCAAGTGTCTAACGGACATTTGATTCCCGTTGGGATCGGCTTGGTGTTTTTGCAATCAGGGTAGGCGGTACACGCCAGAAAATGGCCGTACTGACCGGGGCGGATCGCCATTGGCGCACCGCACTTGTCGCAGTTGATATCCGTCTCGATCATTTCCGGCTCATTCAGCGGGGCCGAATAGTCGCAATCGGGATACTTGGAACACGCCAGGAACCAGCTGGTGCGGCCCCATTTTTTCATCAACATGCTGCCGCACTTTTTGCACTTGAGGTCGGTTTCTTCTTGCAGAGAACGCAGCGACTCGCCGATACCTTTGGGCGCTTTTTCGAGGTCCGTTGCAAACGGTTCATAAAACCCTTTTAGAATGGTCGTCCATTCGACGTTACCTTCTTCGACTTCGTCAAGTTTGGCTTCGATGTCAGAAGTAAAACTGACTTCAAAAATATCGGGGAAATTATCGACCAATAATTTGTTAATGACTTCGCCCAAATCGGTCGGGTGAAAACGCTTTTCTTCGCGGGTGATGTATTTACGGTCGACCAGCGTTTTGACGATGCTGGCGTAGGTGCTGGGGCGCCCGATGCCTTCGCTTTCCAATTGTTTGATTAGGCTGGCATCGTTGAAGCGGGCGGGCGGCTTGGTGAAGTGTTGTTCGGGATCGACCTTTTTGATGCTGAGGGCTTCGCCTTCTTCCATCTTCGGCAATAACTGGTCGCGTTGGTCTTCAGGGTCGTGATAGACTCGCGTAAAACCGTCAAAGATCAAGACCGAACCAACCGCGCGAAACGCATGAGTTCCGTCCGTAATGGAAATGGTGGTGGATTCATATTCGGCTGGCGCCATCTGGCAGGCTTCAAAGCGTTGCCAGATGAGTTTATAGATTTTGAATTGGTCCGCCGTCAGTTTTGATTTCAACTTTTCTGGAGTGTAGTTTCCGTCGAGCATGGTGGGACGAACACACTCGTGCGCGTCTTGCGCGCTTTTGCGCGACTTGAACATATTGGGCGATTTTGGAAGGTATTTTTCGCCATAGGTCTCTTTGATGTGATCGCGAATTCCGGCAATCGCTTCATTCGCCACCCGGACCGAGTCAGTACGCATATAGGTAATGAGGCCGACGGTCTCGCTGCCGATGTCGATGCCCTCATACAAGCCTTGGGAGATGCGCATGGTGCGGTCGCCGGTATAGCCCAACATACGGGCCGCGTCTTGTTGCAGCGTACTGGTGATGTATGGCGCGGGCGCCTTGCGGGTGCGCTTACGGCTTTTGATCGACTCGATGGAATAATCGTTTTTTTGAATCGCCTCAATCAGCGCTTTGGCTTGGTCTTCGGTTTTGATGTGAAGATTTTTCTTTTCGTCTTTTTCCTTGTCTTCGCCAAGGTGAGTGACTTTTAAGGCGTCGACTTTGAATAACTCGGCTTTGAGTTTGCGGCGTTGTTTATTTGTGAATTCGCCGTGGATGGTCCAATACTCAACGGGATTAAATGCGCGAACTTCAACTTCGCGTTCGCAGATTAAGCGCAACGCGACCGACTGGACGCGTCCGGCGCTGAGCGAACTTTTGTTTCGCGCCACCATACGGGTCAGCATCGGGCTGATTTTATAGCCCACCAAGCGGTCGAGGATGCGGCGCGCCTGTTGCGCGTTGACCCGTTCCATGTTGATTTCGGTTGGATGTTGAATGGCTTCTTGAATGGCTTTTTTGGTGATTTCGTTAAACGTGATGCGGTGAAATGATTTTCCGCTCGCCGCTTCGCGCAACAATTCAACCAGGTGCCACGAAATGGCTTCGCCTTCGCGGTCGGGGTCAGGCGCGAGGTAGATTGCGTCGCTTTTTTCCGCCAATTTGATCAATTTTTTGACGGTCTTGTCTTGTCCCGTTGTGACGTAGGTTGGAGAAAATGAGTTCTCAACATCTACGCCGAGTTCGCGCGCAGGTAAATCGCGCACATGTCCCATTGAAGCGGCCACTTCAAAGTCGTCGCCCAGGAATTTATTAATCGTCTTCGCCTTTGCGGGCGATTCAACAATAACTAAAGATTTTGCCACGTTCAGTCCTCCGCGTCATTCAGCCAAAACGCTCACAGTGTAGTAGTATTTCTCGTAGAAAGAATCCATTAATTCAGAAAAGACCTGAAAATCCACGCGGCTATTTTTGGCTTGGGTGCTGCAAGTATTACTATTTCAGTGAGATAGGATGTCGTTCGCCAGAAAATCGGTTGGGCAGCCCTTATCACGTATACAGAGAGATAGATTCAATTTCCCGTTTATTCAAGGGTCTCCAATGGCCTGAGGGCAAATCCGCCAACTCTATTTGCCCGATTCTGATGCGCTGCAGCCGGGAGATTTCCAGGTGAACCACCTTACACATCTTACGAATTTGGCGGTTGCGGCCCTCGCGGATCGCGATAAAAAAACCGTCCCTCTCTTTGATGAGTTTCACTTTTGCCTCAAGGGTGTGGCGTCCTTCAATGACGACGCCTTCTTTGAGGCGCCGAATTTGGTGTTGCGTAAGCGGCGTTGTGGTTTCGACCCGATACTCTTTCCACACTTCGCCCGACGGATGCAAAAGCTGTTGGCTCCAGTTGCCGTCGTTGGTGAGTAAGAGCAGTCCTTCCGAGTCCGCATCGAGGCGCCCCACAGGAAACACGCCTGCATCGTTGGCTTCTTTCGATAAAAAATTCATCACGGTTTTTCGCCCTTGAGGGTCGCGCCGCGTACTGACCACGCCCTTGGGTTTATTCAGAGCGATATACATAACGTCCGGCTGGGTTGGCAGCAACGCGCCGTCGACTTTGATGCGCTGAACGTCTGGATCGACGCTAACGCCTAACTCGCGGCAGACCATGCCGTCGATTGAAATGCGGCCTTGCTCGATCCAGCGGTCAGCCTCGCGGCGAGAACAAAGCCCCCGGCCTGCAAGCAGTTTATTCAGCCGGATGTTCTTTGGGCTGGTCATCGTCGGCAGCGGGGCCGGCGTTGGGTGGATCGGCTGCGGCTGCGGCTTCGGTTTCCGCCTGGTTGGTTTCGGTTGTGGGGATTTCGGTTTCAGTGGGTTCGGCCTCTTCTTCAACAGCGGCTCCGCTTGAGAATGTTTTTTCTATATACTCGATGGGTGGTAAATCTTTGAGCGAGTTAATGCCAAAGTGTTCTAAAAAATGCTTGGTGGTTCCATACAGGTTGGGGCGCCCCGGCGCTTCGCGTACGCCCGTGACTTTTAGAAAACGCTTGTCTAACAGCGATTTGAGAACGCCGTCTGCGCCTACGCCGCGAATGGCTTCAATTTCTGCGCGGGTGATGGGTTGTTTGTAGGCGGCAATGGCCAGCGTTTCTAACGCCGCGCCGCTCAGGGTAAAGGTGCGCTTGCGTTCGAGATAGCGGTTGACGTAACTGCTATAGATCGGGCGGGTGCGTAATTGAAATCCACCAGCGACTTCCATGAGTTGAATGCCGGAGCCTTTTTCAAGAAGCATGGTGTTGAGATATTCCAAGCCTTCTTGAATGCGGACGTCAGGCAAGTCGAGGCTTTCGCCCAGGCGTTTGACGGGAATCGGGTCGCCCGACACAAAAATAAGCGCCTGTAGAATGCCCGCTAATTGATCGTTATCCAGTTCCATGTTCTGTGTTTCCTTGCCCGGAGTCTTTGGGGTTATCTTTTTGGTGTTCGGTGTTGCCTTGCTGGCCATCTGTATTTAGGCCCTCAGTTTGGTCGTCTTCATTTGATGAGTTGGTGTATTTTTCGCCTTTCTCCAAAACAATTTCTCCATGATTTGAATCCTGGCGCGCTTGGACTTCTTTCAAGCGGATCAGTTCTAATAACGCCAAAAAGGCGACGATTATTTCTAATTTTGATTTCAACGTCCGCAAGTAGTCGCTTAAAATCAGATGCTGATTGTGCGATAACAAGGCTTCAATTTCGAACATCTTTTCATCGACGGAAAAAGTCTCGCCTTCGACGACGCGCGTCTGGGAGGCCCCGATTTCCTGGATAATTTTGCTGAAAGTCTGGTGCAGGTCATACACGCTGACTTCAGAATATTCGAGGACTTCCGTTGGCGACTCCGGCGACGGGCCGACGCGGGCGATCAGGGTTGCGGTTGTTTCTTCGCGCAGCTTCAGGTCGTCCGCCAGGGCGCGAAAGCGCTCATATTCCAGTCGGCGCATCTCCAAAATCTGATCGTCGATTTCTTCTTCTTCCAGTTCGACTTCATCTTTCGGCAACAAGGCGCGGGCTTTATAGCGAATCAGGGTGGCCCCTAAAACCAGATATTCGCCGCCTTCTTCGAGGTCGGCTTCATCCATTTCACGAATTTTTTTCAAATACGCTTCGGTAATATCGCCGATATTGATGGTGCAAACATCCATCTCATGTTTTGAGATCAGATGCACCAATAAATCGAGCGGCCCCGTATAACTGGGGACGTCGATGGGCAAACGTGTTGGTTCTGCGTTTTCGTTCATGCGTTCATTTCTTTATAGAGTCGATCAATCATAAACGCAAATCATAAGCGGGAAAATCGAATCGGAGAAGAAGGGCGCGACGCGTCAGGCAGATTGCTTTTATGAGCACTTACAGAAGAGTTTGATTCAATACGGGAAACACCAAACGGAAAGCGGCGCCATGTTCTGGTTTGCTCGTGAGTTGAATCGCGCCCTGATGTAATTTAACAATTCCCATTAAGGCCGCCAGCCCAAGCCCTCTGCCAACGAACTTGGTAGAATAAAACGGATCGAATAATTTTTCAAATGCGTCGTCTTCGATCCCGCAGCCGTCGTCACTGATTTCTATAAATACGCCGGGTGCGTCGGGCGTGTAAGGTTCGATGAAGTTTTCGATGTAGTCATCGGGCTTTAATTCGCAAACGCCTGTGCGGATGTTAATGTTTCCCGTTTCTTCGCCGATGGCTTCCGCTGCGTTGTTAATTAAGTTCATTACCGCTTGTCGCAACTTGCCCTTATCGCCCTGAATGATGGGAAGATCGTTGTGCAAACTCAATGCGACTCGGATTTTATTGCCGACCGTCGCTTCGATGATTGTGGTGATTTCGCGAACCAAGTGGTTGAAGTCAATTGGTTGCGTCGCGAGAGCAAGCCCGCCGGAGTAGGCCATCATTTGTTTGGTGAGATCGGCGCCTTTGAGCGCGGCGCTTTGGATCAGTTGAAGGCTCTCTTCTTCGGATGACCCCGTTTCCGTCGACAGCATCATCATTTCGGTGTTGCCGAGTATCACCATTAATAAGTTGTTGAAATCATGCGCGACGCCTTCCGCCAACACGCCCAGGCTTTCCATCTTTTGGGTTTGGCGTAGTTGTTCTTCGAGGCGGCGGCGGTCTTTTTCTTCCCGCTGTTGTTTTAGCGCAAGGGCGTATAACTCGGCGAGGCGCACCGCCGCTTCGAGGTGTTTCGGCGCGAAGTCTCTACTACGGTGGGCGAGGGCGATCAAGCCGCAGAGTTCGTCACCGAACAAGACCGGAGCAGCCAGAAACGTCTTGAATTCTACATGCCCGTCAGGCAATCCCTGGCTGTCTTCATGGGTGGTCGCATCGTTTGTGTAGAACGGACGGCGGCTGTTGAGCGCATGGCCCCACAGCGAGGAATAGCGGCCTTCCGGGCCGATGGGGAACACGATGCGTTGATTTTCGTCATTGAGTTCGCATGAGCCGTCTTCCATCATTTCCGTCAAGGTATAACTAATGAGCGAGCGCGTGACGGGATCAATTTCCGCCACGAAGCCAAATTCACCGCCCGTTAGTAATTTCGCTTCGTCTAACACGCGATGGGCCAGCGTATGAATGGGGACGTTCTGCGAAATCATTGCCTTTGATAGCCGGGCCAGGGAAGCGTTGAGCGACGACTCCCACTTGAGTTCATATTCGTTGCGTTTGCGGTCGCTGATATCGACCACCATTTCAACAAAGGCGACTCCATTGCCATTGCTGGCTGGAATTGGAGTGACCGATAGATCGCCCCAGAAGATGCCGCCGTCGCGATGGTGATAGCGCTGTTCGGTTCGGAACGACGGAATTTCGCCTTCTTGCAAGCGCCTGAACATCGAGCGATTGTGTTTCCAGTCGGAATGAAGCGCGATGTCTTCATGGTTCAGTTTGACTAAATCTTCTGGCTGGCGCCCCAGCATCGTTGCCATCTGGCGGTTGACTTTGATGAATTGCCCCTGTGCATTCACTAGAGCCACGCCGCATTGAATGTTGCTGAAGATCGCGGCGAAACTCTGCTGGCTTTCGCGCAGAGCGGTTTCGGCTTGTTTGCGTTCGCTCACATCGCGCGAGAGACAAATGATTTCAATCACTCCACCTTCGAGCGGGTCGAGAATGGTTCGGGTGGATGTCTCGATCCACGCGACCGAGCCGTTCTTTTTGTGGATACGGTATTCTACGGTAAAGACGGTGTCTTCGCTCAGCAGGCGCCCATGGATGCTTTGGACGTCTTTGATATCATCCGGGTGGATAAACTCGTAGGCGTTGCGTCCAACTAATTCGGTTTGGGTGTAGCCAAAGACGTTTTTGCAGGAGGGCGAGGCGTCGAGATACACGCCTGCGGCGTCGTGGCGCGAGACCATTTCGTTGACGTTTTCAGCGAGCAGCCGATATCGCGCCTGGTGTTCGAGTTGTAATGCCGCGTCGTGCGAAGATGGTTTATTCATTTTGCCTGACAAAGTTGCGTCCAAGTTGTTGTGGCGAATTCAATCCCGTATTCTAATTTTTCTCATTTTTATCTATTAAGTAAAGATACCCTCGCGACTTTTTTGTAATAAACCACTTTAACAGAATCCTAAGAAAAAAACATATTAAATTTGCTTCTTCCGTAAAGTTGGATACTTTCTTTATAAATTGAATTGAGATTTCGCTGCATGTGGCATGGGTACACCTCTGCTCGCTTCAGTGCGGGCTTTCAGGCCCTTATGCACAGGCGCTCCCGGAGTTGCACCCATGCCTGAATTGGTTTGTCAATTATAGATACGCCGGGATATGTTTTCGGAATCAAAATCATGACCATCCATCAATGTAGGTACTCACTTATCGGGTGAACTTAAAAAAAGTGATTGACTGCTTTTTTCAAACCTATATAGTTAAGGCTCGTTACAAAACAACAGTTTCTCGTTACCTCACACAACTTCGTACGACAAACTCATCGAGCCATTGCACTCAATTTTTATTTTGGAGATTGAACTATGATGCAGCGGAACAAAGAGGGTTTTACGTTAATCGAATTGCTGATCGTCGTGGCGATTATTGGAATTCTGGCCGCGATTGCCGTACCGAATTTTCTGAATGCTCAAATGCGCGCCAAGATAGCCAATGCGGTATCAGACATGCGTGCGATGGACACCGCTTTAGAAATGTACCGGATGGACAACAACCATTATCCGCTATGGCGCGATTCTGGTGGAACAAACCTGAACCCCGTCAACCGCCGACTGATTGCTTTAACCACCCCACTCGCTTATTTAAGCCAGGTTCCTCAAGACCCGTTTGTCTATGGCCCTCCCGGCGCACGAAATGACGACACGCAACACGTAGCCTATGTGACCTATGACTATGTTGAAGCCTTTTCACAGAAGGTTCACGGCAACGTCCCGCTGGGCGCTTCGTTACGTTGTTCTGAATGGCGCCTGAATGGATACGGCCCTGACGGGTTTAACAATACAGGGACAATATCGTATGACATCTCAAATGGAACAATCAGTACAGGCGACTTGATTCGAACGGGGCCTCGAACCAGCATTCCATGCGATGATTCATTCGTTGGTTTGTAAAATGTAGGATTAATTCTGGTTCTTCCGGTATTTGGGTACTTTATCACAAATTGAATTGCGTTTTTTGACGCTTTTTCGTGAATTCTTGATCTTTCGCTGTATCAGGCATGGGTACAACTCTGCTCGCTTCAGTGCGGGCTTTCAAGCCCTTATGCACAGGCGCTC
>JAVCCE010000021.1 GCA_030765645.1 Candidatus Hinthialibacter antarcticus
GAGGTTCGCCCTCCCCACATCATTCGAAATATTGGTGGGTTATTACCTGCCGTTCATGATGATTGAAACATTGCATGGTGGGCTGCTTCGCGAGCCAAACTACCTTGGCTTATCATTCGTTCGGGGAGGGCGAGGCCCCCGCCGAGCCGCGTTTGAATAAATACGGATATATATCCAAGCCCTCACCCCAACCCTCTCCCAGTGGGGAGAGGGAGCAAACTTTCGGTTTTATCCGGCTCACCAGGAGGTTCGCCTGCGGCAGGCAGGCGAACCCAATCTTTGGGGGCGGAACTTAAACGGATCATCACCCTCTACCGCATCCGCATCATTGCGAGCGAAGCGATCAACCTATGATTATCAAACTAAAGCCCCAGAAACTGACAATAAAATAGTACAAAGTATAAAAACGCGAGCCACTGCCTCTACACAAGTGTCCTAAAATTGGGATACGACTAAAATGTCTTATCTCAAAAATGAGTTATTTTTCTTCATTACTAAAAAATCCGGGTAATAAAAACTTCCTATACCGAATAAACCGTTTCTATCTTTTTTTCATAAATCAAAAAATGCTAATAAAAATGATGTAATAATCCCAGAAGTCCCATATTAGGGACAAAAATACACTTACCTATTTATATTTATTTACTTTAAAGTTTACTAATATTATTCATTATATAAAAATGCGTGATACAATCAAATAATAGATATAAAAATAGCCATTAAGGAAAATCAAATTGATGCCTAAACATCATGTCGTAATAATTGGCGGCGGCTTTGGCGGGCTGTATGCCGCGAAAGCCTTCAAAAACCACCGCGACGTTCAAGTGACGCTGATCGACCGCAGAAATTTCCATCTGTTTCAGCCGCTGCTTTACCAAGTCGCGACGGGCGGCCTCTCTCCGGGCGACATCGCCTCGCCGCTGCGGGCGGTGCTCAAGAACCACAAAAACGTCAAAACCCTGATGGGAGAGGTCATCGACATTGACGTTGAACGCCGCGAAGTGGTGCTGCGCGACGACGTGGTACCCTATGACACCCTGATCGTCGCGACCGGCGTCACACACTCGTACTTCGGCAATAACGATTGGGCTGAAATCGCGCCAGGCCTCAAAACCATCGAAGACGCCATCGAGATGCGCCGCAAAATTTTTCTCGCCTTTGAAGGCGCCGAGCGTCAGGACGATCTCGAGGAGACCCGCGCCTGGATGAATTTCGTTATCGTCGGCGGCGGCCCCACCGGGGTTGAGTTGGCGGGCGCACTAGCGGAACTCTCGAACCACACGCTGCGCCATGATTTTCGCTCAATCGACGCCAGCAAGGCGAACATCTATCTCGTCGAAGGCGCCGACCGCATTCTGCCGCCCTATCACGAAAATTTATCGGAAGACGCCGAATATCATTTGCGGCAGCTGGGCGTTGACGTAAAAACCAGCACCTTCGTCACCAACATCGACGGCGACCGCGTCACCATGAAACACAACGGACGAGAAGAAACCCTGCGCGCCAAGACCGTCCTGTGGGCGGCGGGCGTACAAGCGTCGCCGTTGGGGCGCATTCTCGCCGACCGCGCCACCGCATCGCTCGACCGCATCGGGCGCGTGATGGTCGATGAACATCTCGCCATCCCCAACCACCCCGAGATCATGGTCATCGGCGACCTGGCGCATTGCATCGGCAAAGACGAAAAGCCGCTGCCCGGCATCGCGCCCGTCGCCATGCAGCAGGGCGCCTTTGCGGCCAAGCATATTGAAATGAAGAGGCAAAACCGCGCGTTCAAACCCTTCGAGTATTTCGACAAAGGCAACATGGCGGTCATTGGCCGCAACGCCGCCGTCGCCGACATCCACGGCGTACACGTCAAAGGCCTGCTGGCGTGGTTGATGTGGTTGTTCGTCCACATTTTATATCTGGTTGAATATGACAACCGCCTGTTGGTCGCGACCCAATGGGCGTGGAACTATTTCACCCGAAACCGGGGCGCGCGCCTGATCACGCACCAGGAAAATTTAGACCTCAAGAAAAAACCTCAGCGCAAAAATGAATATCACTTTTCAGAGTAGAATTATTTCGTCTCTGAATTTGTAATCCCCTTGCGAATGGCATGAGGGCAGACCTTGATGCAACGAAATCAAAAATATCAGCCCTGTAGGGGCGCAACACGTTGCGCCCGAATCCCCCCTGGCGCTTTCAGCGCCGTCCCCCCTTAAAAAGGGGGGCTAAAAGTCTTAAGTCAATGACATTGCCTCAAGTTGGGGGAGGACAAAGGTGGGGGTTGTCCGATAAGGCTGATACTCATCAAAAAGCCTATTTCCCTGGGAGCGCCGTTGTCCACAACGGCATTCACCGGTGCGAGTATAGATACTCGCGCTCCTGTTTGTTCCCCCCGACGCTTGGAGCCTTAATACAAAAACCCGTTTACTTCTAGATTATTGAATTCGGAAATTTTTATTGGTGGGTTTCGCTGCGCTCAACGCCACCCTACTTGAGACGCGTCATACATCCGAAGGGTGCGAAGCGTTGTCCACAACGGCATTCAACGATGCGAGTATAAATACTCGCGCTCCTGTATGGCGGCTTCGACGCGGTATCTCTCGCGGTTGCGTGTGTTCTCAAGTTCGCCATCCATAAGGGGGCGATGAATTCTTTTTTTCGCGTTATACTCCCGCCATGAAACTGATAAAGATTACGCGCGAACTCGTGAATGAGGTGGAGACACTTTCGTTCTCTCCACCCGTAACCCATGTCTATAACCCGCTGGTGTATGCGCGGGCGCCGCACGAACTCTACCTCAAACGGTTTGGTTCCAGCCCAAAAGAAGCCGTCTTTCTCGGCATGAACCCCGGCCCCTGGGGCATGGCGCAGACGGGCGTTCCCTTTGGCGAGATTGAACTGGTGCGCGACTGGATGGGCCTGCAAGCGCCCGTCGGCAAGCCCCCCCGCGAACACCCCAAGCGCCCCATCGAAGGCTTTGACTGCCAACGCAGCGAGGTCAGCGGGCGCCGATTGTGGGGATGGGCGCGCGACGAATTCAACACGCCGCAAGCGTTCTTTGAACGCTTCTTTGTCATCAATTATTGTCCGCTGTGTTTTATGGAAGAAAGCGGGCGCAACTTCACCCCCGACAAATTGCCCGTCGCCGAAAGCGCGCCGCTGTTTGACGCCTGCGACCGCGCCTTTCGCGCCATGATTGACGCGCTGCAACCCGAATGGGTAATCGGCGTCGGCGGGTTTGCCGAACGCCGCGCACAAATGGCGCTCGACGGCGTCGACCAAAAAATCGGTAAAATACTTCACCCCAGCCCCGCCAGCCCCGCCGCCAACAAAGGCTGGACGCAAAAAGCCGTCACCGCGCTCACCAAGTACGGCATCCGAATTTAAATACCAAACGGCCTTTCAAGGGCTGTCCGCTTCGCGGCCTTGCCCTTGCCACCCAACCAAGTACGGCATCCGAATTTAAGTCCCAAAACGGCCTTTCAAGGGCTGTCCGCTTCGCGGCCTTACCCTTGCCACCCAACCAAGTACGGCATCCGAATCTAAATACCAAACGGCCTTGCCCTTGCCACCCAACCAAATTTTTTATCGCAACTGCTCAAGCCAATCGCTATTTCATCCACAAAATAGACTGGGCATAAAAAAAGAGCGCGACGAAACGCCGCGCTCTTTTACATACAGAATCGAAAACACTGCCTAGGGTTGCGAATGCAACAACTCCACAGGAACCGAAACGCCCTTCGGCAAACGGTAGACCTCAATCACGTCCACAAACACCGTCACGTTGGGGTCGCCCGCCGCGCCGATGTTCGCTACTTGCAAAATGGGATTGATCAGCGAACCCTGGTCGGGCTGGTAGACAATGCTCATCCAAGTGGAGCCTTCAACCAACTGTTGAGTCGTCGCGGGGAAATTCAACCCAATCGAACCATCGAACGAACCCGCGACCGTCAAACCGCCGCGCAACGCGCCCACCGCAATCGAAGCGTTGGGGAAATCAGCGCGCAGCAAGGCGCGGATCAGCAATGGATCGCCGCCGCCGTCAATCGCTAAAGAACTATACATAAACCCGACCTGCTCGGGCGCCACGGAAATAGCGAGGCCTTTGCCGTCGCTGGATTGCGGCAGAACCAGCGGCGAAAGCGCCGTCATCGCGAATTGGCCCGGCGCGGCATTGGTAAAGCCGCCCGGCAGTTCTGACCACCCGCTTTCGACCAACGTCGCCGTATCAAACGCGTAGGTCGCCAATGGCTGCAAACCGCTGGCCGGCGGGGTGGTCGGCGTCGGGGTGGGGATTGCAGCGATCACGGTCGGCGTGGGCGTTGGCGCAACCACCGGCGTACTCGTCGGAGGCGCAGGCGTCGCCGTGGGCGCATTGAGCGGCGTCGGCGTATTTTGCGGGATAATCACCGGCGGCGTATTGGTTGGCGTCGGCGTTCGGGTCGGGACCGGGGTCGATGTTGGGACGACTGGCGTTGACGTTGGGCGTACGCCTTTCGGCCCGTGCTCAAAGACTTGCAAAAGGCCGTCGCCCGCCAAATAGACATACCCGTCAAATGCAATCACGTCTAGCGCAGTTTGAACAACCTCATTCGAGAAAATACGGTTCACGGTGGGGATGCGCTCATAGTCATAAATACGCAGGCCGCCGTTGAAGGTCAATTGAGAACCAACCCCGCTATCAAAAGATGTCGCCGTATAAGCGAAGCCTTCGCGTACGGAGATGCGCCACACTTCATTATCATGGGTGGTGAATGCGCTGGCGAGATGTTGGGGCGCGTCCGGGTTCGAGATGTCGAACAAGTCGATGCCGGTGAATCCCACGGCGACGCCGAGAGTATTGCCGTCAACCGAAACGCCGTTGTTTCCGTCAAACTCGTTGATGACGCTGACGAATGTATTGACCAGCGTGGTCTGGGCCGGGTTTGAGGTATTTAAAATCATAATGTCTGACCACGTGGCGACGTAGGAGCGCCCGCCTGCGGTGGTCATGTCGATGGCTTCGTCATTGGCGTCGATCACCGACAACGGCGCCAGTTTGTTGGGCGCGGCGATCTGTAATTGCGTAACCACAATGCGGTTGTTGACGCCAATGTAAACTACATCGCCGATGGCGTGAACAAAGTTGACGTTCTCGCGGTTTTCGGTCACGGCGCGTTCATCAATAATCGACGGCGCGCCCGGGTCAGTCACATCAGCGATGACAATATTATTTCCCGTCGCTTCATCCATACCAACGACCAATGTATTTCCGACGGAGGTCAGGCCAATTACGCTACTGGGGACGGGAAACTCTCCAAGCAACGAGGGCGAACCCGGGCTGCTGACATCGTAGATGCGAACGTCGCTGTCGCCGCCGACGTACATGCGATTGCCGTCGAGGTGAAGCGCAAGCGCACTCACTTCTAACTGCGCGACGGGGTTAATGGTTTGCGCGTGCGTGACGGCGGCGCAGACCAGTGCAGCAAATAAAAAACAGGCAAAGCGTTTCATTGGTTTCTCCTTCAGGTTTAATCTAATTCGGGTTTAATTCCTCGCCCCTTTGGGCGCAAGAACGACTAGAAGCCATCTCAAAACATTTGTTGCGTGTGGCATGGGTATAACTCTGCTCGCTTCAGTGCGGGCTTTCCGGCCCTTATGCACAGGCGCTCCCAGAGTTGCACCCATGCCTGAAATGGTTTGTCAATTTTTGAACTGCCGGAATCCCTTTTCCTACTCAATCGTTTTTGAGATGCTTTTGAATCTCGATTTGATACCCCGCTGCTTGCGGCGGAGTTGTTCATTGGGCCTTCGCCATGACATCGTTCACCATGCGTTGAATTTCGTCATAGGGCAGCGAGATCGGTTCGCCGGGTTTTAGCCCGTTGGCTTCAAACCATCCCTGGTTCATTTCGAGCGCATACAGGCTCTTATACTTTGACCGGTAGCTGACCACCGGGTCAAACGGGCCGCGATGCGGTTCCATTTTTTCGATATTTCCAATCACGCCGTCGTCGCGGATGTACGCAATCGACAGCGGAATTTTGGTGTTCTTCATCCAAAACGACATGTACTGCGGCTCGCGATAAACGAACAACATGCCGTGGTCAGTAGGCATCGACTCGCGGTACATCAGCCCCTGGCGTTGCTCGCGCGGGGTAATCGCGATTTCGATGGTCACGATCTGTTTGGCGATGACGCATTCAACAGTGCGCAACGCCCCCAGCGCGTTGGCGGGAACGCCCGGCGTATGGGTTGATTGACCGCTGCAACCAATCAACGCCAGTAGAAACGCCGCCAAAAAAACAACCGTTGCGTATTTCATTGTCTGGTTAGGCTTCGTCTTCACCGTAAAGCGTTTTCATTATCGTTTTCACGCGCTGCGAATAGGTGCAATGGTTGAGCGCAAATTCCTGGCCTGCGCGGGCGATGGCGTCGCGCTCATCCGCGTGTTCCAAATAGTATTCTGTTTTCTCGCGTAATTCATCCAAACTATGAAAACAAACCAGATGTTTATTCAGTTCAAATTCCTCTTCGAGCACGGGCTTGTATTCCGTCAGCAAAAACCCGCCCGCCGCCAACACGTCATAGACGCGCGGGTTGGCCGAATTGAAACACTGTACGTGAAACACGTTGATGTTGACCTGGGCGTGATAATAAACCGAGGGCAAATCCTGGTTGTATTCGGGCGCGTAGCCCGCATAACAGCCGACCAGTTCTTGCGCCCAATCCGCCGCGCCCCATTCGGGCGAGCCGTAGGTTTGCAGCCCGAGGTCGTTGACGCGGCGCAGCGCAGCCAGCCGTTTCAAATAGGTGGCGCGTTCTTCTAAATAGAGAACCACGAAGCCTTCGTAAGGCAGGCGTTCGCGCCCTTTCGATTGATTAAAGCGTTCTTCGAGCGTGACGCTTTCATCGGCGAGATAGTCTTCGACGATGCCGTCGAGCACCACCACAAAATCAGGGTCGCGTTTGAGCCAATAGGCGCGGACTTCTTGAAAGCGCGCAGCGGCCAATGCGCCCATAAAACCGACCTTGGGGCCGGTGCGTTGCGGCCATTCTTTGCCCGGCTGGCATTCGGGCAGGGGGCGGATGCCCGCCGCCGTGGGCAAGTAGGTTCCTTCTTTTCCGCTCAGTTCTTTTAGGTAATCCAGATACGTCGGGTCGAATGAGAAGTAGGCGTCGGTCGCGTCGAGTTCTTCTTTGGTGGTTTGTACGCGCTTGGGGCTGTCGAGAAACCACAACACTTTTTTGATGGGCAACTTGCTGAGCGACTCGGCCCCTTCATCAGACAGCGTGTTGCGGTTCATCCACAACAACACATCGGGAAAATGCTCGCGGGTGTAGACCAGCCACACGTAGGGGTTCAAAAAATTGATCATGCGCTTGTTGGCGGTGAATGACGCCGCGTCGAGGCCGTTGTCTTCGAAGCCTTGCGACAGCGCGTTAGAGAGATAGTCATGCTCAGGCTCAACCAACACCACCTTGCGTTTACGCCCCGCAGCGGGTTGTTTGAAGTGGTCGAAAATCTCGCCCATGTATTGCTGGGAGGCTTTGTAGACTTGCTCGGCCATCGGCATATAGTGCTGCTGCAAAGCGGCGACCATGCGTTTTTCATAATCGCCCCACTCAACCCCGCATTGCACCGAAACGGGAACCAGCGCCGAGACGGGATTGGTGTGAACAAACTTTAAAACCGTCTCGGCCGGGTTTGGGTCAAGAATCAAAATGGTGCGGTCGGAACGCAGCATGTCCGTCCAGTCAAACCGTTTAAAGGCTTCGTGCAGCAGGTCGATGCGGTCTTCGATAATTAACATGCGCTGGGCGTTGCGGCCTTTTCGCAATTGCGGATAGAGATGCAGCGGCAGATAGCCCAGGCCGGGGCGCAAGATGATAAATAAGCGCTGTTTGTCGGCGTCAGAATTGCGCAACGTGGCTTCCGCCGTCTTCCAGGGGTCGTTGGGGCCGTGAATCCAGGCGCCGTCGGCGTTTTGTTGACACAAAACCACGTCGGCGCTTTTGTCTTCAAACGTATAGGCGCCGTTTGCCGATGCGGCCTCGATCTGGGGGACGTAGTGTGGATACAGTTGGGCCATCAACTGCAAATTCTGGAGATAGGTTTCCTGGCTGGGCGTTTGGTTCATTGGCCCCCATTGAGACGCATAGAATGATGACGATATTGATGGATGGGCAAAAGCGCAGACTCGTGCTATCGTCATTAGCGAACGGTTCATCATAACACAAATCACAAATGGAACGAACGCAATGCGTTATCTCACATTTCTCTTTCTCGCGCTACTCACCATTCTCTCCACCAACGCGCAGACGGGCGACTACCCCGTCACCGAGTGTAAATCGCTGCAAGAGTTGCAGGCCGCCAAGCAACGCGGCGCGGTGTTGCTCAAGACGGGTGAACGCTACTTTGTGCGCATCGGCCCCGATTACAAAGGCCCATACGCCAGCCTGAAAACGGCGGTCGACCTGCGCCGCGACTATGAAAAACGCGCCCGCGAAGCCGGGGTGATATTGCCCTCCGCCACCGCCCCGGCTGAGCCGAACGAGGCCTACTTTAATCCCGCGACCATGATGTTTCCCTTTGTGGAAGCGCAGCCCGGCAAAGGCATTTTTCTGCTGGTCCCTAATGGGAAATTAACGTCCGCGCCTAGCGTGATGATTCACCCCGAACCGCTTTTGTATGATGAGATTGTATTTGGCGCGCTGGATATGACGCCGCCGCAGTTGCGCCCGCAAACCGCGCCCGACCAGCCCGCGCCGCCGCACCAACGCAAAATATTCTTCGCCGTCACCGGACGGGTCGCCTCCAAAGCAACCATTGATTTTCCCACAGCGTCGCTCACGCTTTCGGTGGGCGCGGCGGTGGTCGCCAGCGACGGCGAGGTCATCTGGAAACAATACGGCGCGGTTGAAGACGACATGAGTTTTCGCATTCTCACCCCCATGCCGCAGACGCAGCGCGTCCCGCAATATCTTTTGTTGTTCACCGTGGGCGAGGGAAAACTCGAGCGCACCTTGCGCCCCAGCGAGCGCTACCCCAGCATCGACGCGGCCCCGTATGAATATCACATCTTGTGTTCTGCCGCGCTGGAAATGGGGGACAACTGGTTCCCCCCGCTGATGGAAGCCACCAGGGAAGAATACAAAACACTGATGGAAAAAGAGAAACAGTTTGGTAAGAGAAAGCCGTAACCACAACAACTTCTGCGTATTAAAAAGAAATCCTGACGATTGATTTGGAATTGCATTCTACAATTCGCCGTATTTTTGTCGCAAAAAAATCGCAAAATTGTCGTAATTTTGTTGCTTTTTCTGCGGTTGGTAGTTAATATAGTAGGTAGCTAGTCGATCTAATTAAGCTAGTTAAAGCAACAAAGCTTGAAAGTCGATATTAAAATAAGTAGTCACCCAGTGGGGCGACAACACAAGTTAGTTAGTTGAAGAACCGTGAAATTCTCTCTATGAGAGACACGACAAGGCTCAGCAGTCGGCAAACTGCTGAGCCTATTTCATATAGGCTCCAAAACCAACCGGTCTTTTGTTTGGTCATTGACCGTTTCCTCCTTACGCTTCGAGTGATGTTTACCGCGCCGATTTTTACGGTCATATCACTAAAGTTTCAGAAGAAAACTGCCCCACTGGGCTTAAATAAAGCGTAACCAAATCAAATCAATTTTCAACTTCTTTTTTTGAACAGAAAAAAGCAGATCAAAGATTCCCGCAATTAACAAAATTTATGCTTCTTCCGGTATTTGGATACTTTTTCACAAATAGAATTGAGATTTATAGAAGCCTCTTCATCAATACTTGAACTTTCGCTGTGTGTGGCATGGGTACAACTCTGTTCGCTTCAGTGCGGGCTTTCAGGCCCTTATGCACAGGCGCTCCCAGAGTTGCACCCCTACCTGATTGGTACGTCAATTTTTAATATGCCCGAATACGTTTTCTTAAACAAAATTATGGCTATCCATCAATGTAAGTACTCACTTACCGGATGAACCAAATCTTCACACCCACGTCCGCCGCCGTTGCGCGACGATGTAGGGGTAGCGCAGCAGCATCGCCGCCATGCGCAGGTAGTACAAATCCACATAGCGCCAAAAGGGCATGTAAGCAAAGCGCGACTTGAACGAAAAGGTCTCGCCGATCTTGTGCCGCCACGACGCCAAAAAGCGCCCCAGCCCGTAGTTCTTCAAGACGTAATACATGCGGATGCGTTCGTGATAATAATGATAGGCAATCTGCCCGCGCTCGGTGCGGCCTTGTTTGGAATAGTGATGGATGATTTTCACTTCGGAGTCGATCATCAGCCGCCAGCCGCGCTTGCGCAGTTGCAGGCACAGGTCGCCGTCTTCAAATAAATAAAAATAAAACTCGTCGAAGCCGCCCGCTTCGCGCACCGCATCGAGACGAAACAAACTGAAGCAAGTCGACAAGATATGCGGGTCGTTGGTCATCTGCACCGACGCAGCGGGGTCGTAGTTGCCTTCCCAATCGGTGGTGGGCGAGACACACCAAATATCCTCCATCGCCTCGTCACCGTAGATGATCCCCCCCGCGCCCGCGAGTTTCGCGTCGGCTTGCAATGTTTGAACCTGCCGCTCAATCGCGCCGGGCGTCACCAGCACCGCGTCGGAATCCATAAAGAGAACATACTCAGCATTGGCGCGTTGAATGCCCTGGTTGCGGGCGCGGCAGGCGCCGACGTTGGTCGAATTCTCGATGAGTTGAATATCCGGCTGCTGACGAAGCCAGAGCAGGCTTTCATCCGTAGAACCGTTGTCGATGATAATGATTTCGAGGTTTAAATACGCCTGCCGCCGCAACGACTCAATCGCGCGTTTGAGATCGTCCGCCCGGTTCCAACTAATAAGGACGGCGGAAACGACAGGAATCGCGTCGCTCATTCTACAATCGCTTGATACACCAGGTTGGTGTATGTCTGCCAGCTCTGTTTTGGGTTGGTTGGGACATGTTGGCTCATAAAGACGGCGATCAGGTCTTCTTCGGGGTCAACAAAAAACAACGTGCTGGCGTATCCGCTCCAACCGTAGGTTCCCAGCGACGACAGCGTGGAACTGTACGCCTGGTCTTTCTTCACTGATACACCTAAGCCAAACCCTGATTCTTGATCGTTATGCCAAGACGTATTATTCGCTTCGTCGCGAATCAGGTTTGTTGACATGCGTTCAATCGACTTCGGCCCCAGTACGCGTTCGCCTTCCAACTCGCCGCCGTCGAGTAGCATCTGCGCAAAGCGGGCGTAATCCATCGCGCTGGTCATCAGGCCGTGTCCGCCCGCATGTTGCACGCCGATTTTGTAGTATTTTTCTAATGGTAATCCACTGTCCGGCGCTGGTTGTATTTTGCCTTCTTTGATCGTATAGACTGTCGCCACCCGGCCCCAATCTTCTTTTGGCGTTGAGAAGCCAGCGTCTTCCATTTTGAGAGGATCAAACATGCGTTCTTGTAAAAATTCACCGAACGGCTGCCCGGCGACGACTTCGATTACCCGCGCCAATACGTCAATCGAGGCGCCGTATTCCCAGGTGGTTCCCGGTTGATGCAGCAGCGGAAATTCTGCTAGAGCGCTGATCGCGTCTTTGATGGGGTTGGCTGGATTAAACATATCGATTTCTGCATGTTTTTTCGACAGAGTAGGGCTTTTGTTTTCTGGGATGCCATAGCCAATGCCGGAGGTGTGCATGGCGAGGCGTTGCAGGGTAATTTCTGACTTGGCGGGTTCCGTTTTGACCTCGCCGTCGAGTTCGCCGATCAAGACTTGCATGTCTTTGAACTCCGGCAGGTATTTCGAAACCGGGTCTGTCAAAAACAACTTGCCGTCTTCGACCAACATCATCAGCGCCGCGCAGGTAATGGGCTTGGTCATCGAGTAGATGCGAAACAGCGAATCCTCATTCATCGGCGTCTTGTCTTCGATGTTTTGAAAACCATAGGCTTTAAAATGGGCGATCTTGCCTTTGCGGGCAACCAGCGACACCATGCCCGCCAACTCTCCGCGATCAACAAAGCCTTGCATGACGGCGTCGAGTTTTTCGAGCCGCTCGCTGGAAATGCCCACCTTTTCAGGCTTGGTTAGTTTGAACGAGTCGGCGTTCACGGCAACGGCGGCGAAAACTATCGCAAGGCAGCTAAACAGCAATCGTTTCATGAGGTTCCTCCCGAAGTTTGTATACATAGACGCAATACCTCGGGGTTGGGTTCTGCTTGTCTCCGTCGCGGCTTATTGCCGCTGACTACGAAAGCCGCTCCACCCAATCCCCTGCGGCATTGCGTTGACATTCTATAGTGGTTGCCAGAATTCTGTGCGGATAGAGTTTCCGTAACCGTATCTATCGCTGAGCCCAACGGGCGCGCTAACCGCACATATTTTGACAAACATTCTTGTATTTGCCTATTGCAATCAAAGGCGGGGCGAAAGTCAATTGGCGTTAGGCCAATGCGGCGGCTTTTCGGTCTTGCATTTTTTGCAGGCTAGCCTCGTAGGGTGGATCGCGCTTTTTGACCCACCACATAATTGATTCAGATATCAACCCGTGAGATTACTTCGGCCGTCCGCTGCGGCTGACTCCCTCGTAATGACACTTGATTGGGAAATTGCTGGCGTAAATGGCTCTTAGGTTTAAAAATGAGGTAATAGAAACTTGATTTGAGAGGATATACTATGCGATAGTGTCATGAGTTTTTTTGTGGGAGCCGTGTTTGTGATTTCTCGCGCGTTTCTTTACTCTTTTGTCCTTCTGTCTTTTCTTCTGGCCCCTTTTATTGGTCATGCCCAATCTTCATTGACCGGGATTGAGCATTTTGATCGAAGGTGGGCATACCATGACTTCACCCAAGACGCAAACCTGACAAACAAATCGGTTTTTGATTTTGACTTCGACCAAGAGGGGGCCTTATGGGCCGCAGCGTCTGACGGCCTCTATCATTATGACGGCTATCAATGGAAACAGTTCACGACTGAAGATGGACTGCCCAGCGATTTCGTGCGCTGCGTTCTCGTCGCCAGCGATAAAAAATTATGGGTCGGCACAGACAAAGGCGCGGGCGTTTTTGACGGCTCTCAATTTTTGTCTTTAGGCCCGGAAGACGGGCTGTCATCGCAGAGCGTTCGCCGTATTCGTGAAACCAAAAACGGCGCCATCTGGTTCTGTTGCGACCGCTGGCCTGATATCAATACTGCAGGCGGGGCCGTACGGTTATTGAACGGGCAGTGGTCAACCTATACGCTCGAATCCGGCCTGCCGAACGACCATGTGATGGATGTATTTGAAGACAGCCAGTCGCGCTTGTTTTTTCTGACCGCGAGCGGCATTTATCAACTTTCTGATGATGAATGGCTTCCCATTATTTCTCCCAGTGATTTTGACGGCGATTTGCAATTCTGGAGCATGGCTGAAACAGAGCAAGGAGATCTCATCGCATCAACTCATAAGGGTATCTATCAGTTCGCCAACGACGAGTGGACCTTTTACGCTGATATAAACCGCAGCGAAGTGTACCCTTTCATTGTTCCTCAATTGGTCGTATACGGAGATGACCTGCTTTCATTCTTGCCAACCGCTGCGCCAAACGAACAAGCGCTGCATCGTTTTGTGGATGGGAGTTTCTCACCCATTGAAGACAGCCAAATCGATGTCGGCGACCTTTTTAACCAACAACTCAAAGCAGCGCCCGACGGTTCGGTGTGGGGATGCGGAGACGGCTTTATCTTTCGCGCGTTTCCTCCCGAGTTACTAACGATGATGAGGTACGCCCAGTTCCCGCCGTCGGCGTTTTTAGACAACCGCGACCAACTATGGTTTATTGGCGACGATGCTCACATACGGCTCGTCGATGAAGAATGGAGCGAATGGCGGAACAATTTGGGGGCATATTTTATTGATTCAGAAAGCAATGTTTGGAACTATGATTTAGAAAAAATCGTACTTCAAAAACAGACCACTGAAGTTCAATATCTCTTCACCGATCTTGGCCTCAGCCAAATTGACGGACATTTAACCGGCAACAACGGTCATGTCTGGTTATATGGCACAGGCCCGCAAGGCAACCGGGTCTTGCTTCACTTTGATGGTGGAAGTTTTCAACGGGTCGAGTCGGAGTTGTTGGAAGGCAAAGATTTTTCGAGTGGACTCGTCACAGAAGACGGCAATCTTTTTATTATTTTCTCAACAGGCCAGCAAAACCAATACGCCGTATTGAAAGTCAGTTCTGGCGGTCAACAGGTAAACGCTTATTCGCTATCTGCATTATTTTATGGTTTGCCCAGCCTCTTTTCTGACGCCGCCAATTCATTGTGGATTTATCAGGGCCCAGTCATCAAAACATACGACTATGAGATGAACCCAATTGACCGCGATTTGGGATTTTTAGACGATAGCATGGTCCGTTATATTTTTAAAAGCGACCATTGCCTCTGGTTTCCGTGCAGCGGTCAAAATAACGGCGAGTTGGGCATTTTTCGACTAGACGGCGACCAGATCAAATTTTACCCAACCCAAAGCGCCGTCAATTTTGGCGAGCAGTTATATGACGGGAGTATTTTTTTGGGCGCATTAGGCGCCTTGTTTCAAATTGATCCTTCGCTGAGTAAGGAGCCGATTCAGTATCTCCTGTCAAAAGATGATTACATCTATTCTGTGAACAAAGACGCCCAAGAGCATTTATGGGTTGGCTATGGCGAAGATATTTTCCATGTCATCAATAATGAAAAACCGCCAGACACCGAAGTAGTAAGTGAAATTCGTCAAGTTGTTCGAGGTGAGCAGTATCACGCGCAATGCGCCGCCATTGCCTATATGAAGCCTCGCGGTTATGAAAACAATATCACTTTTTCATGGAAGTATGACGATGCGCCTTGGAGCGAGTTTGAACGCGTAGACGATTTTGTCATCGTTGTGAATTCACAGAATTATTCACTGGGCCGTCACACTCTGTATGTCAGGTCGCGCGACCAGGGCCTTAAAATTGATCCAACTCCAGCGAGTTTGTCATTCACCATCTTGCCTTTGCCCATTCAGCAACAACCCTGGTTCGCGCCCGCCATTTCGGCCTTGTTTATTTTTATTGTTTTCTTATGTATTTTCACAACGCTTATGGCAATGAAATTAAAGCGCAGCCAGCGTCTATTGGCCCATCACTCGCTCAATCTCGAAAAAACGGTCGGCCACCAAGAACAAGAAATCGGCGCGACCAAACAGATGCTTCAGCTCATACTAAACTCTGTCCCTGATTTTATTTTCTGGAAAGACCGCAATTGCGTCTATATAGGATGCAACCAGAATTTCGCTGTAGTAGCGGGCGTTGGCTCTCCAAATGAAATCATCGGCAAGACAGACTATGAACTCGCCTGGAAAAAAGAAGAAGCCGACTTCTTTATAGAATGCGACCGACGGGTGATGGACTCAAACACGCCCGAACTTCATCTTATCGAGCCACAACTTCAATCGAATGGAAAACACGCCTGGCTTGATACCAACAAGATTCCACTGCACGACCAGGACGGCAATGTCATCGGCGTGTTGGGGACTTATGAAGATATTACAGAAAAAATGAAGGCGGAAAAAGACAACAAAAAACTTCAGTCCGATTTAGAACAATCCAGAAAGATTGAGTCGGTCGGTCGGCTGGCGGGCGGCGTAGCCCATGACTTTAACAATATGTTAAGCGTCATTTTGGGCCACTCCGAACTGGCGATTGGACAGGTCAAATCATCGGACATGATTTACGTCAACTTGCAAGAGATTATGAAAGCCGCCAAACACTCAGCCGAATTAACCCGCCAACTGCTTGCGTTCGCCCGCAAACAGACCATCTCTCCGAAGGTTGTGAATTTAAACGAAACCGTTGATTCGATGATGAAAATGTTAAAGCGGTTGATTGGCGAAGATATCAACCTGGTTTGGGCGCCCGGCGCCCCGTTGTGGCTTGTCAGAGTTGACCCCACTCAGCTAGACCAAATTATGATCAACCTGTGCGTCAACGCCCGCGACGCGATCAAAGGCGTTGGCAAAGTCACCATTGAAACCAATAACCAGCCGGTTGATGATGAGAGTTGCGCCGACAAACCGGGATTTATCGCTGGCGATTATGTCAGGCTTTCTGTCACCGATAACGGGGTTGGCATGAGCAACGACATCGTGAATCAAATTTTTGAACCGTTTTTTACGACGAAAAAAACCGGCAAAGGGACCGGCCTGGGGCTCGCGACCATCTATGGAATCGTGAAACAAAACAATGGTTACATTGATGTAGATAGCGAAGAGGGAGAAGGCTCGTGTTTTACGATCTACCTGCCCCGCTACCAGGGCGAAACCGTCCATAAAAACCCGGCCGCTTCCATCGCAGAAAACGCGCGCGGAACCGAAACGGTTTTGTTAGTCGAAGATGAACCGGCGCTTTTAGAACTGACGACGCAAATCGTCAATCAGCTTGGCTACCACACCCTGACCGCCGATTCACCGGACGAGGCGCTTAAGGTTGTCAGTGAATATAACGGCGAGATTCATTTATTATTAACGGACGTCATCATGCCGGAGATGAACGGAAGAGAACTGGCAAAGCGCTTGGGAGAGCGATATCCAGGCGTCAAACTATTGTTCATGTCAGGCTATACATCTGACGTCATCGCCCATCATGGTATTTTGGATGATGATGTGGTGTTCATCCAAAAACCGTTCACCGCCTCCGCGCTGTC
Source organism: Candidatus Hinthialibacter antarcticus (assembly GCA_030765645.1). NCBI lineage: Bacteria > Candidatus Hinthialibacterota > Candidatus Hinthialibacteria > Candidatus Hinthialibacterales > Candidatus Hinthialibacteraceae > Candidatus Hinthialibacter > Candidatus Hinthialibacter antarcticus. The sequence continues at coordinate 16,700 of JAVCCE010000021.1, forward strand.
AATCAAACTTCGCGAAGCGCTCAATCAATAAGATTTAATGATTCCCGTATATCTTCGCTAAGCGGTCGCGCCAGTCGGCAAGGTAGGCTTTGCGCCATCGGTTGACCGTCTTGGCGCCGGGAAAATTCTTTTCGCGCAGGTCTTCAGATTGGTCGTCACGCCACCAATGCTTGCGGCCTTCTTGCTTGATGAAGCGCCCGCCCCAATGCGGGCTTTCAGGGTTGTTCGGATCGCCCTTAAGCAAGTAGGCGACCGAGGGCGTGTCGCCCATCTTGATAGCGTTGTTTTTTAAGGGCGCGAAATACTTGCCCAAGGCGCCGCTCTCTTTGATGAAGGCGTTAATAAAAGTCTGGTTGCCCCAATCGCCGTCTTGCTTGCCGCCCACATACCATCCGCGAAACGTCGTGTCGCAATAGATCATCCACAGGTCGGAGTGATGTTGGTCGATATAGGCGAAGGCGTGTTCATCCATGCGTTGGTTCCAACTGGCGATGAAGTACACCCGGATTTTCTCTTTGATCGAAGGGTCGTCATGCAGCGCCTGGGCCACGTCGGTGATCGAACCCCAGACGAGAACATACAACGGGCGCGGGTCGTTGCGCCGAGCGCATTCGATGATCCACTTTGAGCCGTCGGTGGGCTGTCTGAAACCCGCTGCGGGCGCGGGTTCGGTCGCGCCTTGCTTACACAGATCGCGCAATGTTTCTGGCGTCGGGAACTTCGGCGAGGCGGCTTTGAAAGAAGCAAAGTCACTTTCGTACAGGTCAATCACTTTGAGATAATCGGCCGTACGTCCCGCGTGGGGCGGCGACGACACCAGCCCTTCGAGGTCAAACAAGTCAGCGTAATGAAGATAGTGGACCAACGACTGGTCGTCGTCATCGTCGCTGCCGCCGATGTCAGAGGAAATCAATACGCGATAGCGCTCACCGTCGAGCGCGCCGCCATTCGGTTCCGCAAATGATACACATACAAACGAAACAAATAGTAGAATGGCGGCGAAGATACGCATCATTATTTGCCCCTTCGAACGATGCTCTCGATCATGTTGGGCAGGCCGAATAATTTGATGAAGCCTTCGGCGTCGTGTTGGTTATAGACCTCGTCCTCGCCGAAGGTGGCGTAGTCTTCGCTATAGAGCGAATGCGGCGACTTGCGCCCGGCGGGCGTCACGTTGCCCTTGTACAATTTCAGCCGCACCACGCCGGTGACGTATTGTTCACTCTCGCGGATAAAGGCGTCGAGCGAGCGGCGCAGCGAAGTGAACCACTGGCCGTAATAAACCAACTCAGCGTATTTTTCGGCGATGATGTTTCGGTAATGCAGCGTCTCGCGCTCGCACACCAGGGTGAGCAGCTCGCGGTGGGCGGCGTAGAGCAGCGTGCCGCCGGGGGTCTCATACACGCCGCGCGACTTCATGCCGACCAGACGGTTCTCGACCAGATCGACGCGTCCCACGCCGTGTTTTCCCGCGACGGCGTTGAGCGTCTCCATCAGTTCAATCGCGCCCATCGCGTTTCCATTGACCGCCTTGGGGACGCCTTCTTCAAATTCGATCTCGACCACTTCGGGCTGGTCGGGCGCGTCTTCGGGATTCACGCTGAGGACGAACATGTCCGAGGGCGGCTCGTTCCAGGGGTCTTCGAGGACGCCGCCTTCAAACGACAGGTGCCAGAAGTTGCGGTCCATCGAATAGGGTTTTTTGACGGTGACGGGCACGTCGATGTTGCGCTCTTTGGCGTACTCGACCGCGTCTTCGCGGGAGCGGATGTCCCACTCGCGCCAGGGGGCGATGATTTTGAGATCGGGCGCCAGCGCCTGGAAGGTGAGCTCGAAGCGCACCTGGTCGTTGCCTTTTCCGGTGGCGCCGTGGGCGACCGCGTCGGCGCCTTCCATGCGGGCGATTTCGACGTGGCGTTTGGCGATCAGCGGACGCGCGATGGAGGTGCCCAGCAGGTATTGGCGCTCATAAATCGCCCCCGCTTGCATCATCGGGTAGCAGAAGTCTTCGAGAAACTCCTGGCGCAGATCTTCGATATAAATTTTCGACGCGCCGGTGCGGATGGCTTTTTCGTTGAGGGGTTCGAGTTCTTCGCCCTGGCCTACGTCGGCGGCGTAAGCGATGACTTCGCAGTCGTAATTTTCTTTCAGCCAGGGGATAATAATGGAGGTGTCTAATCCGCCCGAATAGGCGAGTACAACTTTTTTTACGTCGCTCATGGTCTGCTCCTGAAAACACCGTTTTGTTATTTTGCATTTATCACGGTGTTTAGTTGATGAATTTGTTCAGTATCTACCGTTGAGCGCTTCGCGCGCGCTGGCGTTGGCGTTCATCATAAAATCTATGGAATCGAAGTTTTTACTGACTTCGCGCCGAAGCCTATATGATGGCGGCGCCCGCCCCGATTCTCAATGGGCGGACAATGGCGCTCCCAGGCTTTCCGCGCCAGGGGGGATCAATCTAAGCAGCTCCCGTAGGGTGGGATGAATGCAATGAATCCCACCGTTTACTTTTGATTATTGAATTCGGAAAATATTTATTGGTGGGTTTCGCTGCGCTCAACGCCACCCTACTTGAAACGCATCATTCATCCAAGGCAGCCCACCGCCGCAATGTTATAATTCGTACTCTCACTCTGGGAGAGAACCAGGGTGAGGGCTTTTTCTGGTGGGTTAAGAACCCACCCTACAATCTACCAAGATACTTCCGCTCGCTAAGCGCCAACCTACCCCTTCTCCCTCTGGGAGAAGGTTGGGATGAGGGCAATAAAAAAACGAGACCTGCCTGCCGTAGGCCGATTGCTTCGCTGCGCTCGAAATGACACGAACCGACATTTTCCCTTCTATACAATAATCGGATATTACTGGAATGCGTTACGTTTTATTTTGCCTAAAAAAAACGCCCCCGAGGTTTCAGGGGCGTTTGAGAATGAATTCAATTATTCCTAACTCCGTTAGGAAATTATTCTTCGTAATTACGTTGCAAATTTTGGACGACCGAGGCGTCGGCCAGCGTGGTGGTGTCGCCCAGGGCGCGACCATCGGCGATATCACGCAACAAGCGGCGCATGATCTTTCCGCTGCGGGTCTTGGGCAAATCCGCCGAGAAGATGATCTTCTCCGGCCGGGCAATCGCGCCGATTTTTTGCACCACGTGGTCTTTGAGCGCCTTCTCAAGCGCCGCGCCCATTTCATAGCCTTCGCGAATGGTAACGAAAGCCGCAATGCTGGTCCCTTTTAATTCATGGTCAATACCGATGACCGCCGATTCGGCCACGGCCTTATGGTCAACCAACGCGCTTTCGACTTCCATCGTCGAGATGCGGTGGCCCGCGACGTTCATCACATCATCGACGCGGCCCAGAATCCAATAATAACCGTCTTCGTCGCGCTTGGCGCCGTCGCCCGCAAAGTAGATGCCGTCATACTTGCTCCAATAGACTTCTTTGAAGCGTTCGGGGTCGCCGTAGATGCCGCGCAGCATGGAAGGCCAGGGTTCTTTTAACACCAGATAGCCGCCGCCGACTTCGACGTGTTCGCCTTCTTCGGTAACGATATCAGCCACCACGCCGGGGAACGGTTTCGTCGCCGAACCGGGGGTGGTGCGGGTCACGCCCGGCAACGGGGTAATCATGATCGCGCCAGTCTCGGTCTGCCACCAGGTATCAACAATCGGGCAGCGCTCGCCGCCGATGACTTTGTGATACCACATCCAGGCTTCGGGGTTGATGGGTTCGCCGACGGAGCCCAGCAGGCGCAGCGATGAGAGGTCGTGCTTTTTGGGTTCCTGATCGCCCCACTTCATAAAGGCGCGGATCGCGGTCGGCGCGGTATAGAACACCGACACGCCGTATTTTTCGATGATTTCCCAAAAGCGGTCGCGGTCGGGCCAGTCGGGCGCGCCCTCATACATAATCTGCGTCGCGGCGTTGGCCATGGGGCCGTAGACAATATAACTATGTCCGGTGATCCAGCCGATGTCGGCCGTGCACCAATAGACGTCGCCGCGCTTGAGGTCGAAGACCTTCTCGGTCGTCGCCGTGACCCCGGTCATGTAGCCGCCGGTGGTGTGCATGATGCCCTTGGGTTTTCCGGTGGTGCCGGAGGTGTACAAAACAAACAGCAGGTCTTCTGCGTCCATCGGTTCCGGCTCGCAGTAGGGATCAGCCTCTTGCATGAGGCGGTGATACCAATGGTCGCGGCCTTCTTTGATATGCAGGGGAAAATCGCCGCGCTTGACGATGACCACGTGTTCGATGGTGGGGCAGTCGCGCAGGGCGATGTCGGCGTCGTGTTTGAGCGGAAGCAGATTTCCGCGCCGGTAGCCGCCGTCAGCGGTGATAAGTACGGTCGATTCACAATCGTGGATGCGGTCTTTGAGCGCGTCGGGGCTGAAGCCGCCGAAAACCACCGAGTGGACCGCGCCGATGCGGGCGCAAGCCAAGAGACCGATGGCGAGTTCGGGAATCATCGGCATATAGAACGTAACCCGATCGCCTTTTTTCACGCCCAAGCCCTTGAGGCAGTTGGCGAATTTATTGACTTCGCGGTACATGTCCCAATAGGTCAGGGTGCGCTGATCGCCGGGTTCGCCTTCCCAGATGATGGCGGCGCGGTTGCGCAGTCCGTTTTTGATGTGGCGGTCGAGGCAGTTATAACTGGCGTTGAGTTTTCCGCCGACGAACCATTTGGCGTTGGGCGCGTCCCACTCGAGGGCGGTGTCCCATTTTTGAAACCAGTCGAGACCTTCGGCTTGTTGTTCCCAATAGGCGATTCGGTCTTTTTCTGCGAGTTCGTAGGGGCTGTTGTCTTTTACGTTGGCGTTTTCGGCGAATTCTTTGGGCGGGTCAAAGTGGCGTTTTTCTTCGAGCAGCGCATCAATGGTTGCAGCGTGTTTTTCACTCGACATAATCAATTACTCCTCATTGGCGGTTCATCATAATTCCTCCCGGATGCCGAGCGCAAAGTTGCAATGTTACAGATTAGCACAACGCTCGTTTGATCCTATGGGGACGCGGGCGACATTCCATCCCTTTCTCATGCGTGTACAATACTCATTCGCTACGACGATCAACACACGGGAGGTTAATGAATAATGAACAATTACAGGCTGTTGGCCGCCGTTGCGGCATACTGCATAATCGCGATTGCCGCCGCAACGCCGCTCTTCGCGCAAGACTCGAATCCCACTGAGCCCGCCAGCGTAAAAAGCATTCCGCTTGATACCGTGCTGGCGCAATATGAAGACGAAAAACTGACCATTGGTGAGTTTTTCTATCACAACCGCGATGGGCTAAAGAATCTCTACCAGGCGCCCGAAGATGCTCGCGACCAGGAACTAAACAAGTTTTTGCAACGGACGTTTTTTCAATTCAAACTTCAGGCCGACGCCATGAAACACGGCATGGCGGCCGACCCCGAATTTATCAGCCGCCGCAAGATCATGGAGTCAAACTACCTGTCGGGTTTATACAATTACAAACAGTTCACCCAAACGTTTGACCCCAATGACAACGAATTGCGCGAACTCTATGAGGAAGTCAAAGAAGAAAAATACTTCACGCCGCTTTCGTTCTCGTTCCGTCATATCTTTTTCCGTACGATTGATCTGCCCGAAGCCGAACAAGAACAATCACTCGAAAACGCGAAGGCCGCGCTCGCGCTGGTTCGCGGCGGGTCTGATTTTTCAACCGTCGCCGAAGAGTATTCCAACTCAGAGCGCAAAGCCGATATCATTAAGAAAAAGTCGCGCAAAGACGCGCCCGATCAGGCGATTAACCCTGTTCTCGAAGACGCGCTGTTGGCGATGGAGCCGGGCGACGTCAGCGATTTGGTGCAAACCAAATATGGCTATGAGATTCTTGAACTGGTCGAGTTGTCGCAAGCAGGCCATAAGCCGATGGCGCAAGTCACCACTGACCTCAAAGCCGAATTGCGCAAACGCCAGTTCGCCGAATGGAGCGAAGCGCTGGTCGAAGAAAATTGGGACAAGGCCGTCAAAAACTTTAAGCCGGAAATTTTGTTTGATGATGACGCCGAGTTAGAAGAAGTGGTCGCCGTGGTCGCCAACACGCCTATCACCAAGCGCGATTTTACCTATGCGCGTCCCGCCGGGTCTTCTAAACAAGAGGGCGAAAGCGATGACGACTACCAGAAGCGCGTGACCGATGCGTTTAAAGACGGCTTTATGACGCAGATGCTGATCGCTTCGATTGCGCGCGACGCGGGCTATGAAAACATTCCCGCGTTTCAGTTGTTGTCGCGGCTCTTCATCGTCAACAATGTGCAACAGGTACGTTTTGAACAACTGGCCGAAGAGTATGTAACCGACAACCCCATCACCGAAGAATTGAAGAAAGCCTTTTACGAAAAGAACCAGCCGCTGTTTCGTAAAAAACAAAAATCACATGTTTTGGAGATGACCTTCAAACTGCCGAAACACAATAAAGACTCGAAGTATGAAGTCTATAAAGCCGACGATGCCGCAAAAGAAAAAGCCCAAAAAGCCTACGACCGCTTGAAAGCGGGCGAAGATTTTAAAACCGTTGCGCGTGAAATGTCAGAAAGCGCGTCAGCGGCTGACGGCGGCGACATCGGCATCATTGATTCAACCACGGACTTGCTGCCCGGGACCATCGTGACCCGCTCGGCGCGGTTGGGCGTCAACGCCTTGCCCGACGGCCCGCAGAAATACGACCAAGCCTACTATCTGTATACCGTCCTCGAGCGGCTGCCCGCTGAGTTTGAACCCTACGACGATGAGAGCGTGCAGAAACAAATTGATCTGCGCTTGAAGCAACAAATTCAAAGCGACTATCACGCCAAACTGCTCAATGAAATGGCGAACTCCGACAAAATCAAACTGGTCTATGAAAACTTCTGGGACATGCAACCGAACGATCTGGCCCCGCTGGATTACTCGTTGCCTGGAGAATAAAAATGAAACCGTTGTATGAAATCACACGACGGGATTGGCTATCATACGCCGGCGCGGCATTTTTCGCGTCGGCGTTTTCATCTTCGGCCTTTGCGCAATCAGCGCTGCGCTTCGGCGTCGTCACCGACGCGCACTATTGCGACTGCGACCCGCGCGGCTCGCGCCATTACCGCGAATCTATCGCCAAGATGCGCGAGTGCGTCGAGTTTATGAACGAACAACAAGTTGAATTTCTCGTCGAACTCGGCGACCTCAAAGACCAAGACGACAAACCCGTCGAAGAAAAAACGCTACGCTATCTCACCGAAATCGAAGCCGAGTTCCAACGCTTCAACGGTCCGCGCTTTCACGTTCTCGGCAACCACGATCTCGACAGCATTGCAAAACCGCAGTACCTCGAACGCATCGTAAACAGCGGCATTGACCGCGAGCGCTCATTTTATTCTTTCGATCAGGGCGGCGTCCATTTCGTCGTACTCGACGCGTGTTTTACCAGTAGCGGCGCCGACTACGACCACGGCAATTTTGATTGGACCGACGCCAACATCCCGCCCAAAGAACTAGACTGGCTCACAAGCGATTTGCAAAACGCGCCGGGTCCGTGCGTGGTGTTTGTTCATCAATTGTTAGACGGCGAGGGCTCGGTGTTTATCAAAAACGCGGAACAAGTGCGTGGCGTGTTGGAAGAATCCGGCAAGGTCAAAGCGGTGTTTCAGGGCCATCATCACGACGGGCAATATAACAAAATCAATGACGTTCATTACTACACCCTCAAGGCGATGGTCGAAGGCAGCGGAGAAGATAATAACTCCTACGCCATTGTCGAAGTAAAACCCGACGGGCTATTGGTGACGGGATACCGAAAAGCCGTTAGCAAAACATTTGACTGACGGCGTCCGAAGCGGCTCCTATGAGCAAAATAGGCGCACCAAGCCATCTCAATAATTTTCATTTCAAAAAGATGAAACTCTCAATCCTACAGATAATCTATTTGGCATGGGAGTATCTCTGGGAGCGCCTGTGCAAAAGGACCTGAAAGTCCGCACTGAAGCGAGCAGAGTGGTACCCATGCCTATCGCATTAAAATTATCAATTCCTGCCTTTTATAAAAACAAATAACGCTATCAATTCATCAATTCGCTTAGTATGATGGTCTTGCAATTCAGACAATTTTTCTGGCGACGAAGGGACAAAGATCATGTCGAGAAAGAATACAAAATCAATTTCATCTATACCACGGCGCGGCTTTCTCAAAGCGACAACCGCCGCTGCGCTTTCTTTTCCTGCGATTGTCAGAGGCCAAAACCTCAATGATAAATTGAACATCGCGGGCATTGGCGCCGGCGGCAGAGGACGAAGCAATTTACAATCCGTCAGCTCTGAAAACATCGTCGCGTTGTGCGACGTCGCTGGCGGTAATTTAGACGCGACCTCTGAACTGTTTCCTAAAGCGCGCAAAATTTCGGATTTTCGAAAACTGTTTGATACGCCTGACCTATTCGACGCCGTCGTCGTCAGCACCTGCGAACATACCCATGCGTTTGCGACGCTGCCCGCTCTACAAATGGGCAAGCATGTGTATTGCGAAAAACCCCTTTCCTACAATATCTATGAGGCGCGGGTGGTACGTGAAGCCGCCGCAAAAACAAAACTGGCGACCCAAATGGGGACGCAGATTCACGCCGGAGACAACTACCGCCGCGTGGTCGAGTTGGTGCAGTCCGGCGCCATCGGCGACGTAACCGAAACCCATGTCTGGGTCGGGCGCGCATGGGGGCTGCATCCGTCCCAAGCGGAATGTGAAAAAGCCAAAGATATCGTCTGCGTCTTTGACCGCCCGGAGAATACCGACCCGGTTCCAGCAGGATTAGACTGGGACCTATGGCTTGGCCCGGCGCCCTATCGGCCTTTTAACCAAGTGTACTTTCCCGGCCCCAAGTGGTATCGCTGGTGGGATTTTGGCAACGGCACCATGTCTGACCTGGGCAGCCATTGGATCGATTTGCCCTTCTGGGCGCTGAAACTGAAATCCCCTTTAACCATCGAAGCAGACGGCCCGCCCGCTCACCCGGAAATCGCCCCGGCGTCAATGTCCGCTCATTATACTTACGGCGCCAGAGGCAACATGCCGCCGCTTGATTTGACTTGGTATCAAGGAACCAGCAGGCCTAAAATTTGGCAGGACGGCAAGATTCCCCAATGGGACAGCGGCGTATTGTTCATCGGCAGCAAAGGGATGCTGCTCGCGGATTATGGAAAGCACGTGCTCTTGCCCGAACAAGACTTTAAAGATTTCGAACGCCCTGAGCCCTTCATTCCGCCGTCGATTGGACATCATGCGGAATGGATACACGCCTGTAAAACCGGGGCGCCGACCACCTGTAATTTTGAATATGCGGGATGGCTGACCGAAGCCAACCACTTAGGAAACGTCGCCTATCGAACCGGCAAAAAGCTAGAGTGGGACGCGGAAAAGATGAAAGCGCCAAACGCGCCTGAGGCAGATCCGTTTATCAAGCGGGAATACCGAAAAGGCTGGACGCTGGCGTAACAATCAGCGAGAAATTTAGTCTTGATGAATAACCAGACACCGAAAAGCCGTCAGCAAAACATCTGGCTGACGGCGTCTGGTTCCACGCGCCCCAATTGGCGGAAGCGGGGCTATATTTTCTGCAGCGGCTGGGTGCGTTCAATGCGCGGCAGCAGGGAGTCGATGAGGCCAAAGCGATAATCGTTGCCCACCTTCCATACGTATAAAAACGCGACGGAAGCAATAATCAAAAACCCGATCAAACAGGCCGTAAAGCCCCGGCGAATCAGCCGACGCTGATTGCTGGTAAACCAGCGGGCGTGTTTGGCCAAAACATCCGGCTCATACACTTCTTCATTGGTTCCAAACGCAAGACGCGCCATTTCGGGCGATACGCGCCCCGGCAACAACGGCGGCACATGGCCTGCGTCGAGCGCTTTTAAGCGCCATACCAACCACGGGTTGCGGTTGGCCATTAGATACATTTCACTCTGATTTCCGTTTTTTTCCTTGGACATGCTAGTACCCTCTTTTCAACAACAACTGGCTGAACTTCGTTTCACGGCTTCGCCCTTTGCAGCCTGTGAAACGCTTATCCCGGCGAGATGCTCTTCTCCGGGGCGAACGCATTATCACCGCTTACGGCGGTGTTGTCTTCGATGTAGGAGAAAACCTCCGTGTTTTCCCCTACATTCAAACGCCGGCGATTGGTCCGAATGCAGTGTCTTGCCCTCTTTACTTCACTCCATCTTTTGTGATTGCACTGGGTTCCCGATTGCCCGATAGAGCGCAACGCGAACCCGACCGACAGAACCGGAGCGACCGGTTTTGCCTTTTATAGTGGTTGCCAGAATTATGTGCGGATAGAGTTTACGTAACGGTTTCTATCGCTGAGCCCTACGGGCGTGCTTTACGCACATATTTTTGACAAACGCTCTACATCACAAAAAGCATCTTCCACAAATTGTTGGAGTAGGCGCTCGGCGCGCAACTCGCCCATAATGGCGGTCGCGCTGCGTCGAACCAATCCGACTCCCTCAATTACCTCAATTGATCTCCGCCGATTGGCGAAGGAAACTGGCCCCGCATTGTTGATGGGCGCTTCAAGCGAATATGCGGAGCCCATTCGGTCGCACCCGATTACCTGAAGCGCTTTCCAGAATCGTCAACGCCTCTATGAATTGGCAACTGCCATACCAACGCGAGGGGAAAGAAAAGAAATGTCGTAACTTTGCTTGTTTCAGTGGGTTGCAGAAGATACACTAAACGAACTCCATGCCATCGCCGCCTAAATTCATGGCAAAAATTACCGGACGCCGACCTGATGAGTCAAAAATTACCGCATTGTGTTAAACCCTATTCAAAAAGATCAGCGTGGGACCCAGTGCGTTCAAGGATAAGGCTTTGACCGTCTATGCGATAAATCAAAAGCCAATCTGGATCAATGTGGCACTCTCTGTGCTTTGACCAGTTGCCTATCAGCGGGTGATCTTTGTTATTTGGGGGTAAAGGGGTTTCTGCTTGAAGTAAATCGATGAGATGTTCTAAATCATCTATATTTTTTCCACGCTTTGAAGCGCGCTTTAAATCCTTCAAGAATTTTTTGGTGGATTGTATTGTGAGCAATTAAACCTTCAACTCTTTTCGTATCTCAGAAAAGCTCGTGTTCGTCTGAAGATTTTCTAAGTTCCTTTCCCCCTCTTCCATTGCCTCAATCGTTTCTCGATTTGGAACACGTAGTTCAAATGGCAATCCTTGCCGGAGATTGACTTGCGCATAAAACATCCGAATGGCTTCCCCTTCGGTTATTCCCAGTTGTTGGAATACTTTGATGGCGGCTTCTTTCAAATCGCCGTCAATTCGTGTACTTATACGTTCATTCAGGCTCATTTGGCTTACTCCCTTCAATTATTGTACACCGTTTGGCGCCAGATACCACACGTTTTTTTGTGGAACAGAAAGGTATAATCTGAAATATGCCCTTAGGTTTGTACTTACACCTGCCATATTGCAAAACCAAGTGCACATACTGCTCGTTTGTGTCTGGGGCGCCGCGTTCTGACGAGGAAATCGACCGCTATCTGGATGCGCTGATTGTTCACTTGCAATCCGGGGCGGGGTTGGTTGACGGGCGTGAAATCTCCACCGTCTTTCTTGGCGGCGGAACCCCCAGCCTGATGGGTGCTGAACGGCTCGCGCGATTGTTCGAGGCCGTTCACAACGCGTATGCAATTTCATCCACTGCTGAAATCACCATCGAAGCCAACCCCGAAAGCGCGACTCAGGATTTATTTGAGCGCTTACGTCCATTGGGTCTGAACCGGGTCAGCCTGGGTGTGCAGTCGTTTCATGATGACGAATTACAGTGGCTGGGGCGGGTGCATTCGGTAGACGGCGTCTACCGGGCGGTTGAAGCGGTGCGCGGCGCGGGCATCGACAACCTGTCGCTCGACTTGATCTTCGGGCTGCCAAACCAAAGCGAGAAACGCTGGGCGCAATCGGTCGAACGCGCTATCGAGTGTGATATCGACCACTTTTCGTCGTACGCGCTTTCGTATGAAGACGGCACCCTGCTCGACCGATTGCTGCAACAAAACAAAGTAACCCCTGCCGATGATGAACGCTATGAGTCGATGTACAACACGCTTCGCGAGATGATGGCGCAAGCGGGCTTTGAGCAATATGAACTCTCAAATTGGGCGCGGCCCGGCAAGCGCTGCGAACATAACTGCATCTATTGGCGGCGCGATGAATATCTGGCCTTCGGCGTCTCGGCGCACGGCTGGTTCGACGGATTGCGTTACGGCCTGGAGCGCAACCCCAACCGTTATGTCGAATTGATCGAAAAACTAAACGCCAGCGAATCCGTATTACCTTTTGGAGAGGAGATGCTCGACGAGCAGACCATGCTCTCCTCAGACGAAGCCGCGTCGGATGCTATGATCTTCGGGTTGCGGTTAACCCAAGGCGTTGACGTCGCTTGTTTCGCAACGCGCTATGGTTATCCGCCGCAAAAGCGCTGGGGCGAGGTGATGAAGACGCTGCAAGCCAGAGGGTTGATTGACTTTAATTCACAACGCATTTGGCTCGCGCCCGACGCCTACTTTATCAGCAACGAAGCGCTGATGTATTTTTTGTAGGTGCGTTCCCAAAACAGCAATGATGAAAAGGCAATTCGCATATTGATTATTAACAAACCAAATTCTGAAGGGGTGGCAAGGGCAAGGCGTCGCGAAGTGACGGCAGCCCTTGATACAACGAAACAAAAATATATCAGGCATGTAAAGGCGCAACGCGTTGCACCCGAATCCCCCCTGGGAGAAGGTTAGGATGAGGGATAAAAATGTTTAATGCCCTCACCCCAGCCCTCTCCCAGAGGGAGAGGGAGCAGGCCCTCACAAACTTTGGGGGAGGAACACATGGAAACGCGCTTGAATACTGACTTTTGAGAAACGACGTAGACTAACGCCATGCGACGCTTATATTTGTATGCAGCCAAAAAACTGAACAACTTTCTCTGGGGACGCGCAATCGTTGCCCATTTCTCACGGCATCAATTACTTTATGAGAATGTTGAGGCGCTCTATATCGCGTTGATTCTGGCGTTATTCATCAAGGGATTTTTGTTTGAAGCCTATAAAATTCCATCGGCTTCCATGCACGACACCCTGCTCGAAGGCGACCGCATCTTCGTCAGCAAAATGATTTATACCTTTTTCGACGTACAAGTCGGCGACGTGGTGGTATTCAAAACCGAGGGCATTGAACCCATCGACCAACCCGACAAACCCTACTACATCAAGCGGGTGGTCGGGCTGCCGGGCGACATCATTGAAATTCGCGACGGCTACCTCTTTCGTAACGGCAAACGCTCCGAAACGCCCCCTTTTTTTCTGGAGAACTACTACATCTCGATGGATAATTTCAAGCGGGTGTTTGAAGTTCCGCCGGGACAGGTATACGTTTTTGGCGATAACAGTTTTAATAGTTACGACAGCCGTGGCTGGGGCGGGGTCCCGTTAGAAAATTTAGTGGGCAAAGCGTTTTTCCGCTTTTATCCATTTGACCGGGTCGGCGGCATCAACGGCGTACCGCCCATGCGCGCCAGCATTCGCCGCGGGCTGGATTTTGGGCAGGCGCAATTGAGCGCTCACCAATCCCCGGCCCAATCGTAATAAAAGAGAGACCAAAGTGAGGACGAAACAATGATGCGTTTTTATCGGTATGTCGCCGAAAAAATGAAAAACTACTTGTGGGGGCGCCAACTGCTCAACCACATTTCACGCCACGGCTGGTTTTACGCCAACTTTGAAGCGCTCTACACCTCGCTGGTGATTGTCTTGCTGGTGACGGCATACATCGTCATCGCTTACAAAATTCCATCCGCCTCCATGCACGACACCTTGCTCGAAGGCGACCGTATTTTCGTCAGCAAGTTCTTATATCAATTTAAAGACGTTGAAGTCGGCGATATCGTCGTGTTTCGCACCAAAGGCATCGAAGAAATTTATGACCCCGCCAAGCCATACTACATCAAGCGGGTGGTGGGGTTGTCGGGCGATGAACTACGCATCCAAAACGGGCTCATTTATCGCAACGGCAAGCTGTTAGATACACCGGAATTTTTCTTGAGAAATTATTACACGCCCTATCGCTCAAACTCGCGCTTTACCGTCCCGGATGGCGAAATTTTCTGCTTCGGCGACAACAGTTATAACAGCCTCGACAGCCGCGCCTGGAGCGGCGTACCAATTGAAAACGTCGTCGGCAAGGCGTTCTTCCGCTTCTGGCCGCTTGCGCGGGTCGGGTTATTAAACGGCGTTCCGCCCGAACGCGCCCGCATCAACCGCGACAACACACCCGCGCCAATCGGTTCCGCTGCACTTCAAAGCAACTGAAGGTCGATCATGGTTGAAACGCTGTTAGCGATAGATATCGGCAATTCGCGCCTCAAGTTCGCCGCGTTTCGCAACGGCGATTTACTGCGCCAGGATTACCTGCCGTCTCTACCGGAATACGCTGACAAGGTTTGCCAGCAGGCGGCCTTGTGGCATGAGGAATTTCATTTCACCGCTTCGATCATTGCCTCGGTCTCGCCGCGTTTGGGCGACCTGATCGTCACCCATATCGAAAGTGATACCGGCCTTGTCCCGATTGCCGTCGAGCCCTTCAAACAAGACCTCTTGCCTCTGAAAGTCGATCGCCCTGAGACCGTCGGCGTTGACCGCGTAGTCAATTGTTACGCGGCGCTGCATCTCTACGGCGCCCCCGCCATCGTCATTAGCATGGGTACCGCGACCACGTTTGAGGCGCTCTCTGCTGACGGCGAATATCTGGGCGGCGCGATTGCGCCCGGCGTGAAAATTTCACTCGAAGCGCTTAGCCAGCGCACCGCGCTCTTGCCGCCCGCCGTGTGGAGAAAGCCCGCGCGCCTCATCGCCAAAAACACGCTGGGGCACATGGAATCGGGTATGTACTACGGCTCGATTAGTTTGATCGAAGGCATGGCGCGTCGCATGAAGGCCGAACTCGGCGACAACGCGAAGGTCATCGCCACCGGCGGCATCAGCGAAATTCTGGCGGAAGAAAACGTGTTCGACATACTCGACCCTGCGCTCACTCTCAAAGGCCTCAACCTGATTTATACGCAGAAGGTCCTGAATAAAATCTAACTATTTTTCCTCGTCGTCTTTCTTACAGCTCACGTCGTAGGCGCTGCCCAGCGCCATGCCGACGCCGATCCCGATAGCGATTCCAACGGCAATGTTACCTAACGCGACGCCAATCCCGGTCCCGACGCCGATGCCAATCGCGAGGCCTTGCACGAGGCCGTTTGAGTTATTTCTTTTCGGTTCGTCGTCTAAAAATTTCATGCGGTTTCCCCAATCAAAATTACGCCGAGGCCGTCTCTGACACAGTCTCTACCACACGTGGCAGAATTGCAACAAATTTCTCGATTTCTTCTTCGGTGTTGCTGGCGCCCAAGGTCAGTCGAACCGACGCAATCGCATCGGCGTCGCTGCGGCCCAGCGCTTTCAAGACGTACGACGGCGTGGGTTTTCCCGTCGAACACGCCGAGCCGGTGGCGATGCAAAAACCTTCGCTGTCCATGGCGCGGACAAACTCGCGGGCGTTGATATTGGGCAAGGTGACATTGAGCGTACCCGGCAGCACATCGTTCGCGGGGCTATTGCGTTTGACGCCTATCGCAAGCGCATCCACTTTTTGCCAGAGCCGGTCACGCAGCGCGGCGGCGCGTTGCGATTTTTGTTCGCGCTCCTTGCGGGCGATGACGGCGGCCTTGCCGAGGCCGACGATGCCCGCGACGTTTTCCGTCCCGGCGCGGCGGCCTTGTTCGTGCCCGCCGCCCTGCTGAATCGAAACCAGATCGACGCCCTTACGCACATACAGAGCGCCGACGCCTTTTGGCCCATAAAATTTGTGGCCCGACAGTGAGAGCAAGTCAACGCCGATCGCGTTCACGTCAACCTCGATGCGTCCGACAGCCTGCACAGCGTCCGTATGAAACAACACGCCGTGTTTTTTTGTGATTTCTGTAATCTCAGCAATCGGCTGAATCGAACCGATCTCATTGTTCGCGGTCATGATACTCACGATTGCGGTATCTTCAGTTATCACTTTATCAACATCTGCGGGACTAACGCGGCCCTCACCATCAACGGGCAGGTAGGTCACTGTGCAATTCATGTACTGCTGCATGAATTCACACGCGCGAATAATGCCGGGGTGTTCGATGGCCGAGGTGATGATGTGTTTTTTGCCCGTCGAATAGACTGCGCCTTTGAGAGCCAGGTTGTCCGATTCCGTCCCGCCGCTGGTGAAGACGATCTCGTCTTCGCTGCAACCCAGCAGCCGCGCCAGTTGCATACGCGCTTTTTCGACCGCGTAACTCGCATCGACGCCCAGGCGATAGAGACAAGAGGCGTTGCCGAACTGCTCGTTGAGATACGGCTTCATCGCCGCGAACACATCGGGGTGAACCGGGGTGGTGGCGTTGTGATCAAAATAGGCGGGCATGGCGTCGTTCCTTTATTACGATTCGATTGCGTGAATGCAAGCAATTATAGACAGGTTCTTTTTCAGTAGCAGTGCAAACTACATAGGCAGCAAAAAACCTATGCGCTTATCGAACAGAAAATGATAGAATGAGTATAAACCGAACGGACGCATGAAAGGCGAGATGATGACCAAATGGCTCAAAGACTCCCGCGTTCAATGGGCGGCGCCCATCATGATATGGGTTTCATTTCTCATTGGAATGTTACTGACCGGCCCCGGCAGCGAAACCATTTTCAACTTAATCGCCTTGTTTAATGTATCCGCGCTGGCGGCAGGCGTCGTCTTACTGGCGAGCGTGGTTCTTTATCGTTCGTTCTTTTTGCAGCTCACCACTTACCTCATCGGCCTCGGGCTGTGCCTGACGTTTCTTACGCACTAGACATTCGCATCAACAATAAATCATCGAAATGGTTCAGCGCCGTCACCCGCGGCGAACACCGCCGCATTGAATATTACGAGTGATTGTCGGGTGGGTTCTTACATGCCGTTAAAGGAAATTGAAAGATTGCTTGGTGGGCTGCTATCGCGAGCCCACCCTACCCGGCTCCTTCAAGTTTCGATTCCATATTTTTGAAATATTCAGCCGCCACGGAATCCGGCTTTGAAATATTCGCCAATCCCGGCGCGGGCGCTTGAGCAGACCATCAATAACCAGGCCATAGACGCGGCGCATGACGGCGTGGCTGGGTGGCAAGGGCAAGGACGCGATAGCGTCCAGCCCTTGAGAAAGCTTGACGTTGATTGAATTGTTATCAATTGAAGAAACCGCATTCAATCAAGGGCTGAATTCGCATTGCTCATTCTTGCCCTTGCCACCCAACCGTTTTTTTCATCAATGAGCAAGCCTGTGAAACGTGGGGGCATCTCTGTGAGCGCCTGTGCAAAAGGGCTTGAAAGCCCGCACTGAAGCGAAGAGGGATGTACCCACGCCAAACAGAAAAACTGAACAAGTATCATATCAATAATAAACGCCCCCGTATTTCCACGAGTGCGTCTTATTGTAAACCATCCGACTCTTTTTCTTGAATTTGCGCTTTCGCATTCTTGGTGAGTTTTTTCTCTTCTGAATTGACGCGACGCTCAATCTTTTTTATGTCTTCAGCAGGCGGTAAATCTTCAGGGTGAATGCCCCGGTCGGTTAACACCTTTCGAACGTCTTGATTATTTTTCACATGCTCATTGGTAATAACCGCTTCACTATTTAAGTCGTCTTTTTTGATATTGAAATTGGTGATTTCATTCGCGAAATCTTTGGCTTTAATGGTGATGACCGGAAGAAAATCGGCTAACGCTCTTTTTTGGGGAGCGCCCAATTTCTTTTTCATGTCTTGCGTTGACAAGCCGCCGAATAGCGCTGTGTCGCCTTTGCTGCGAATCAGCGCAAAGCTTTTCTCATCTTTGAGCCGTTCATAGATGATTCCAGAGAGCTCTTTTTCAGACAGCGTGAGTTTTTTTCGCGCATCTAAGCGTTCCATTTCTGCCAGCCGTTTTTCGATGACTTCTTGTTTACGGGTCTGAACAGCAAAATAGGTCTGCGCGAACGCAATGGGGTCTTTTGTCGAATCGCCGTTTTGCGCGATGAGATAACAGGCATAGCGAGTGAGCGCGATGTCTTCCACTTCACGTTCGGCGCCTTTGCCTGCTTTGATCATCTTACTGACATTAATAAAATGATCCTTAACCCCATAACCTGAATTTATACAAGATGTTTTCGCTTTATCTACCACCTTAGAAAAGTTCTGCCACTTGCTATAACCCAATAGTGGCTGAAGATCTCGCGCAAGCCAAAATTCGATTTCTTTTTCGTATTGAACGATTTGTTCAAAGTCTTGATGAAGTTCGATGATCAGTTCTTTTTTCATGTTGATTTTCCCCCGACGCTATAGTATACATTTGTTCATCTTAAAAGTAAACAAAAAAACGCCCCCGTATTTCTACGAGGGCGTCTACTCGACAATTCAGCTATTCGTTTAATTCAAACAAGGCATTTATATTTCTTGCGTCATGGTATATGTGGATCACTTGGAGTTTTCTATTTTTGATTCGATAAAATACTAAGAACCGAGGAAACGAATGGATTGGAAAGAATCTTATATCATTCAATTTGGGGTTCTTACTTAGAAAGTGCTTGCCCATTTCGGGCAGTGCTGCGAGATTGTCAATCGTATTAAAAACTTCGCGAAAGAATTTTTCTGCTGCGTTTGGCCTTTCAGCGCCAATGTAATTATAAATCTCTACAATGTCTTCAAGCCCTGAAGGCAAGATATTATAAGCGGTTTTCATTTTGAGGTTTTGTTGAGAGAATCACGACACCGTTGATGTAGATCGCTCTTGATTTCTTCTGTCATTTCAATTGGGGGCGAGTCTAACCGTTGAAGCAAGGTCTGTTCGAGCTCGCAGCGTTCTGACTCCGTACGGTCTTTATCAATAAGTGTTTGAATATACTGGTTGGCATCAGAAAAGGCGCCAGATTGAACTTGGCCTTCTAGGTGTTTTTTTTGTAAATCTGTCAAAGAAACTTGAATCGGGTTCATAATCCACCTCAACAAGATTCTATCACAATTCATTTGTTCTTAAAACAAAAAGACGCCCCCGTATTTCTACGAGGGCGTCTACGAATCAATCTACGTTTGCTTAGTAGCGATAGTGTGCAGGCTTGTAAGGGCCTTCGACTTTTACGCCGATATAGTCGGCTTGATCTTTGCTGAGCGTAGTCAACTTTGCGCCCAACTTACCGAGGTGAAGGCGCGCCACTTCTTCGTCGAGTTCTTTCGACAGCGTGTAGACGCCGATTTCTTTCGGGTCTTGCCAGAGGTCGATCTGCGCCAACGCCTGGTTGGTGAATGAGTTCGACATGACGAACGACGGGTGGCCGGTCGCGCATCCCAAGTTGACCAAACGGCCTTCGGCGAGCAGGTAAATGCAATGCCCGTCCGCGAAGGTGTACATGTCAACCTGCGGCTTGATGTTGGTCAATTTGACGCCGGAAATCTTCGTCAGTTTGTCAACCTGAATTTCGTTGTCAAAGTGGCCGATGTTGCAAACGATGGCCTGGTCTTTCATTTTTTCCATGTGGTCGGCGCGGATGATGTCTTTGTTGCCGGTGGTGGTAACGTAGATGTTGGCTTCGGGCAACGCATCTTCAAGCGTGGTGACTTCAAAGCCTTCCATGCAGGCTTGCAACGCGCAAATCGGGTCGATCTCAGTAACGAGAACACGAGCGCCGAAACCGCGCATGGCGTGGGCGCAGCCCTTGCCGACGTCGCCGTATCCACACACAACAACCACCTTGCCCGCCACCATGACGTCCGTGGCGCGCTTGATGCCGTCCGCCAATGATTCGCGGCAGCCGTACAAGTTATCGAATTTCGATTTGGTGACCGAGTCGTTCACGTTAATCGCCGGGAACAACAAAGTCCCATTGCGCTGCATTTCATAGAGGCGATGAACGCCCGTCGTTGTTTCTTCGGAGACGCCCTTCATTTCTTTGACAACGTCGTGCCAGCGGGTCGGGTTCTTGGCGAGTTCGCGTTTGAGCAACGCGTTGATAATCGCCAGTTCGCGGTTGTCGGTCGGCTCATCGAGAATCGAAGCGTCGTCTTCAGCTTTGTAGCCTCGGTGAATCAACAAGGTGGCGTCGCCGCCGTCGTCAACGATCATCTGCGGGCCTTTGCCGCCAGGGAAACTCAACGCTTGCAGGGTGCATTCCCAATATTCTTCGAGGCTCTCGCCTTTCCACGCATAGACCGGGGTGCCGGTTTCGGCAATCGCGGCGGCGGCGTGGTCTTGGGTCGAAAAGATGTTGCATGACGCCCAACGCACATCGGCGCCAAGCGTCTTCAATGTTTCGATTAACACGGCGGTTTGAATGGTCATGTGCAGCGAACCAGTGATGCGCACGCCTTTGAGCGGTTTTTCAGGGCCGTATTTTTTGTTGGTGGAAACCAGGCCGGGCATTTCTTCTTCGGCGATGGTGATTTCTTTGCGGCCAAATTCCGCCTGGCCCATATCAGCGACTTTGTTGGGCAAGCCGGAGTAATCCGGCAATTGGATCGTTGAAAGGTCGATCCCTTTCGTGTCTGAGACTGCGGTCGACATATAGTTTCTCCTGTGATTTAGTGACTCGTTTTTTTGGCGCTTTCACTTTTGGTGAAAGAGTTATTTCTTCAACTTGTCCACGTGGGTCAGTTCTTCCCAGGGGAACTCGTTGCGGCCAAAGTGGCCGTACGCCGCCGTGTTGCGATAGATGGGCTGACGCAAGTTGAGGCGGTCGATGATCGCCGCCGGACGCAAGTCAAAATGCTTCTTGACCAACGCTTCAATTTTTTCTTCGTCGATCTTGCCGGTGCCGAAGGTATCAACATTGACGGAGACCGGCTCCGCAACGCCGATGGCGTAAGCGACTTGCACTTCACACTTGCTCGCCAAGCCTGCTGCGACAATATTCTTGGCGACGTGGCGCGCGGCGTAGGCTGCGCTGCGGTCAACTTTCGATGGGTCTTTGCCTGAGAAAGCGCCGCCGCCGTGACGGCCAACGCCGCCGTAGGTATCAACGATAATCTTGCGTCCGGTGAGGCCGCAATCGCCCATCGGGCCGCCGACCACGAACTTACCAGTCGGGTTGATGTGGAACTTGGTTTTGCTGTGAAGCCACTTGGCGGGGATGATTTTTTTGATGACTTCTTCGGTGATGCCTTCTTTGATGTCTTTTTGTTTGACGTCGGGCGCGTGTTGGGTGGAAATGACCACTGCGTCAACGCGCACGATTTTGTCGCCGTCATAAATGACGCTGACCTGCGACTTGCCGTCAGAACGCACCCAAGGCAGCTTGCCGTTCTTGCGAACTTTGGCGAGTTGTTTGGTGAGTTTGTGCGCGTACAGAATCGGCGCGGGCATCAGTTCTTTGGTTTCGTTGGTGGCGTAACCGTACATCATGCCCTGGTCGCCGGCGCCTTGGGCGTGGGTCTTGCTTTGGTCAACGCCGCGGGCGATGTCAGGCGACTGGCGGTCGAGCGAAACCAATACGCCGCAAGTGTCGCAGTCAAAGCCGTAGTCGGCGTTGTCGTAGCCAATTTCTCTGACAACTTCGCGGGCGATGTTGGAGTAATCGACGCGGGCGTCGGTGGTGATCTCACCCGCCATAACGATTAGGCCAGTGGTAATCATGGTTTCGCAAGCAACGCGGCCTTGCGGGTCTTGTGCATAAATTGCATCAAGCACGCCGTCTGAAATCTGATCGGCGATTTTATCGGGGTGCCCTTCGGTGACGGATTCGGATGTGACGATACGTTCTGACATTCCTATTCTTCCTCTCACAGTGTGTAGTGGATGCAACGCCAGCGAGCGGAAAACCCGTTTCATGCTAAGCGTCGCTATTTATATTTTTTTGTATATGAATAATATATCCGTTCATCCGGATATATGCAAGTATTGTTTTCGACAGGGGTGGGATAGAACTGTAGGCGCATCATATAAACGAACCGTTTTTTTGTTTTATAACGCAAGATAAAGAGTATAAGAACAATAACAATGAAGTCTAAAAATCTTGTATTTCGCCCCCCTTTTCTAAGGGGGGACGGCGCTGCAAGCGCCAGGGGGGATTATTCGAGAGCCTGATCTAGCCGGTTTAAGATTGCTTCAAGGGCTGGCTTCATTTTATTCAGCCTTGCCCTTGCCACCCCTTAATGAATAACCCCGCCGCAAGCAGTGGTGTATCAAATCAAATATTTAGAAGCCATCTCAAATACAATTGAGTGCGAAATGGGATTCCGGCAGTTCAAAAATTGACAAACCAATTCTGGCATGGGTGTAACTCTGGGAGCGCCTGTGCATAAGGGCCTGAAAGCCCGCACCGAAGCAAGCAGAGATGCACCCATGCCTTTCGCAACGAAAATACAAGTTATTTTGAGATGGCTTCAAGTATTTCTTGCGCCCTAAGAGGCGGGGAATTAAACCCAATTTAGATTAACAGACAAAAAAAACGGGACGCTGTTTCGGCGTCCCGCTTGGTTATTCACTTTGAATTAACTTCAACAACGATTACTGGAAGTTGGTAATGTCGTCTTCGCCTGCTCTCGTCGCTAAATTGTTATCATCCGTTCTCGGAACATCAGACTTGTCGATAAAGTTATCGTCATCATTGTCTTCTTTGTCTGAGTCAATCATCGAACCGAGACCGCCGGAATTGTTATCAAAAACAGTCAAACCATCCGGCCCAAATGAAATCAATTGAAACGAAGTCGGCTTAAACGGACGAAAACGGTCGCCGTCTTTTAATTCATACGCGCAGGGTTTATCCAACGAGCGCCTAGAAGAGTTTCCACGACGAAAATCTTTGCGGCCGCCGGGGTTATATTCATCGCTGCTGATGTAATAAATGGGGCGGTCCCAAGCGTCAACAAAAACAAACTCTTCTTCTTGCTGCGCTGTGATACCGATGTCTGGGACGCCCGCAGATTGCAGGGTTCCTTCTAATTCCGAATCGCTCGAAATTGGGTCAAACCAATAACGCTCGTTGTCGCTGCCGCCCCTGCTATCAGGAAACTTCAACACTTCGTCGGCGTCAGGTTCGTAGGATGTTTTGGCTTGTTCAGTCAGCGCAATGAATAACCCTTGCAGATCATAACTGGCTGGGTATTTTCCAAAATCGTTTTTGTATGCCACCAGCGCATATTCTAAACTACTGATAAGCGCTTTGGTTTTAGCGACCTTGGCCCGCTCTAAATTTTGACGGACGTTCGGTACAAGAATCGCGGCCAAGATGCCAATGATGGCAACTACCACTAGAAGTTCAACAAGCGTAAAGCCTTTTTTTGTCATGGTCCTGGTTTCCCCGGGATAAAATAAGATTACATAACTGAATATAGGGTTTTCCCTCTATAATGTCAACTTATTGCCTTCGATACACGGTCAGGATATGCTATTCTGCCAATCGGTATAAGTTGTGAGCTGGCTGTGACTAAGTTTTGTAACCTGTGTACAGTATCGCATTATTTTCAACATGGCGTGTTTTATCCACATTTCATAAAATCCGTACACAGTCTTATTCGGGGTTTTCCACAAGAAATTAAATTTTTTAATCTCTTGATTGATTAGACTTAAAAACTTATACACTTTACTAAGAGCCATAGTAGTAATAGTAATAATAAAAGATATATAAAGAATTTAATACTCTTTATTATATAGATGAGGCTAAGAATATGAAATTTACCACATCAAGCGCTACCTGGATGCGTGGAATCAGCGCGGTACAAACAGCCGTTGGCAGCGCGATCTCCAATCAGATTCTCGAAAACATTCACGTTTCGTGTGAAGACAATCTGGTTTCTTTTTTAGCGACCAACTTGAGCGTCACCATTCGTTGCGACGGCGAGGCGGAAATCGAAGCGCCTGGTTCGACGGTGTTGCCCGCCAAGATTCTGGTCGGCCTGGTGCAGTCGCTGCCCAATGATGATGTGGTATTTGAAGAGAAAAACGAAAACGTCTCGATTAAGTGCGCCAAGTTTTCTGCGAAGTTAAAGGGACAAGACGCAGCGTTATATCCTCCCTTCAACCAGGTGGATGAAGGCGATGAGTTAGGGATGCCGGTCGAAACCCTGAAATCGCTGATTAAGCGCACCATCTTCGCCACCTCGCAAGAGAAGTCGCGCTATGAACTCGACGGCGTCAAATTTGAACTCGCTGATGGAAAACTCACTTGCATCGCAACCGATGGACGCCGCATGGCGATGTACAAAGCGTCAAACGAAAAATGGCCAAAAGGCCCCATCAGCATTCTGGTTCCTTCAAAGACCCTGACCACCATTCAGCAATCCATGCCGGATGAAGGCGAAGTGACGATACGCATCCAGGAACGAAAAATACAATTCAGTTGCGGCGATGTTGTGATCGTCTCTAACTTGCTGGTGGATAATTTTCCCCAATATGAACGAATTTTGCCTTCAGAAGGTAAATTCAAAACGCTGATTAACCGTAGCGAATTGATGTCAGCAGTCAAACGCGCCGCCAATTTAACCAGTCTTGAGACCAGCATGTTGGTGTTTAAGATGGATAAAGGCCAGATCGAAGTGGTCGGCGAGCGCGAAGAAGTAGGCGGATCAGGACGCGATGTGGTTGATTGCGGCTATGAAGGCGACCCAATGGAAATTCGTTACAATCACCGTTATGTCAGCGATGTTTTGCGCGCGTTAGATGAAGAAAAAATCGAATTGGAATTGACCGATTCACGTAAACCCGGTGTGTTTCGCAGCGAGGGCGTCGATGATTATTTGTATGTTTTGATGCCAATGCGGCCCCCGGAAGACGAAGAGAAAAAAGAAGAATAAAATTTATATCCTAAACAATATCAGTATGTAATGAAGGTAAATATAAAATTTTTCTTGATTGTGCGCGTTCACGCGCTATACTCTCTCTCTGTTGTGAAACGCAATCAAAAAAATTTATAGAAATTAGAGAATTATGCCTTCAGACTCTCCGCAAAGTAATCGACGATTTGATCGTGAACTCGCCATTGAACGCGCTTGTTATTGCCCATCATATAGCCCGAGTAAAATTCGCATCCAGGAATATTTTGTCTGCGATTCACCCAAACCCCCGCTGGATATCTGTGAAGAATGCCCGATTAACGGCCTGCGCGAGCCGTCAACCATTGTGGTTGCGACCTACATGAAACCGGGCGAACTCGAAGATATCAAAGAAGAAGACCAGAAATAAACGAGATTGCTTCGCTGCGCTCGCGATGACACAAACCAAACGTAGTCGCTGTGGTCCCGTAGGGCGGGTTCTTAACCCAAGAGATTAAACTTGCTTCGATTTACTCCGCTTTGGCTCGGCGCCGGGGATTTCTACGAACGTTCAGATGATTTATATCGGTTTTTCTGCCCCCCTTTTTTAAGGGGGGACGGCGCGAAGCGCCAGGGGGGATCAGGATGAGTTAGGTAGGGTGGGTCGCGCAGTATCGACCCACCATCTTAGTCCCGTAGGGTGGGTTCTTAACCCACCAGATATGGCTGGATTCAGCAGAAGTAAGTACAACAAAAAAAGCGGCAGGGCAGCTAAAACATCCACATCTCGAAAATCGTCAGCCAACTGCCGTCTTGCGGGCGGGAAAATTCGATTCGCACAGCGTCGCATTCAACCGCTTCATTCAAGATCAAAACGCTCGAGCGCATATCCGGCTTGTAAGATAACGAACCCGCGTCCAGCCATTCGCCTTGACGGTTGCGCACCCGCATGGTGTTCTCATGCAAGTAATCAAGTTTTTTGGTTCCATGAAATAACAACATGCGCGAAATCGGTTTGAATTCAGCAAGTTCTATTTGAATCCAACCGCCGTCGCTTGGAATCTCGCCGCTCGACCAATAGGTGCGGCGCCCATATCCACGAACGCTGATATTATTGTCAAACGCCGCATCCAAAAAGACTGGATTATTTGAATCAACCGTCCACGACGGCTTATTCATCGTTCTGTGAGAGAGTCCTGGAATAAATACTCGATAGCCGTCAAGTAAAAAACCCTGATACCCAAGCCCACTTTCGCCAAACAAAGTTTGCAGCGACTTCATTGTAAGAGGCGCGTAGCGCTCAACCGCTTCTAACGATGGATTGTTGTAATAAAAATTTTCCTGGAAAACATAACCAACCCGCTGGCTACGTATATTTTCATAGGCAAGTGAAGGAAAACGCCTGGATAGGCGGTCGATACTGTTTAACGATCCGTTTGATGCAAAGGTTAAACATTCGCCGATCCAATCGCGTCCTGCGTTAATCGGTGTCGAGTCAAAACCCGATTCACAAATGAACGATTGAATATCATGTTGTTTTGCGAGATCAATCAATTCGTCAAAATCGGTATTTAAAACCACGCCGTCAAGCGAAAGACTTGATGGATTGTTTAATCGGGCAGAATCATAATTTGATGCGCTCCACATCGAGAGGAAGAACATCCCGGCGATAATGACCAGTAATCCGGGCGAAACGCGCCATACGCATTGAAACAACCAATACATCGAAAACGGCAGCACCCAATACAACGCCAA
This sequence comes from Candidatus Hinthialibacter antarcticus, assembly GCA_030765645.1. Taxonomy (NCBI): domain Bacteria; phylum Candidatus Hinthialibacterota; class Candidatus Hinthialibacteria; order Candidatus Hinthialibacterales; family Candidatus Hinthialibacteraceae; genus Candidatus Hinthialibacter; species Candidatus Hinthialibacter antarcticus. Next base: position 43,284 of record JAVCCE010000021.1, read on the forward strand.
CGCATACCAGGGCCAGACGCCAAACGGCGAGTAACTCACCAGCAGAATGGTAAAAAATCCAAATCCAGCCAAAATTTTTCGCAAAAAATGACAAGATAAAAGGCTTATCGAAGCCGTTGCGCCCAGCGGTAAAATAAACAGCGATGCGAAAAATAATAACGGCGCAAAATAGGGCAGAAATACGCTAGAAGTATCATGCTGCTGATCAAACGGCGTACGGGCGCCAAGTAAAACAGGTAGACACTCGCCGAGAAAACGGTCAATCAACGGCGCTTCGTTTTCGACCCGCGCTGTTGGTAAGTCGCGTCCCTGGGCAAGAAACTGCGCTGCGTCTGAACTTTTACTGGCGGGGAGATACGGCGTCAAAAAGATCAAACATGCGACCGCCGCCAGAACCAACGAGGCGTATGAGTGTGAAGGTTTCGCAGAGGGCGAGGGTGTGCGAAAAATTCCCATCAAGATCAAAACACCCGACGCGGCGACAAAGGGCGCCGAAATGGGCAGTTCATAGAGCGAGGCGCCTGCAGCGGTCCCCCATAGAAGCGCGAGGGCGGGGCGTAGGCGTCTCTTTTGCCAGCAATCCAACGCGGCCCACATCATAACCCCGCCGCACGCGAGCGAAAACGAATAGCCAAACCAGGTTTTCGCCGCGATCCAATAAAAATGCGATCCAGAGAGCAATAAGACGATCAAAGAAAAAACAGCCAGCGGCAATGAACCCAGGCGATATGCGCATAGCAAAACAGTTAATATAAACACAATACAGAACACAACAGAAAGCCAATGGATCGAACCCAGGCCGAAAGTTGAAACCAATAGCGCCAGCGGATAGGCTTCAAGCGTGCCTTGATAAGATTGCCCATAGTGAAATAGCGGCGGCAGTTCGCCTTGCGCGAGGCGCTGCGCCATGACGCCAAAGGCGGCCTCATCGGCTTCATACGAGGCCGGGCCAATCAAAAATTGTGGAATATCCAAGTGTTTTATGCAAAAATACCCAGCCAAACAGATTAAAATCAGAAACCCGATTGGCTTTGCCAGCCGCAGCCGCTGCATATTTTTAAGGACTACATTCAGCCTCGGCAGCCAACCCCACACCGCGAGATAGCAAAAAAGTAGCGCTAACACCGTGAATAGTGAGCGAAAGCCGACGCTCAGACTCAGCGGGCGCGAGTAAATGGGCGACAACAATACCGGGACGCCGTCCTGTTTTTCAACGGTGGCCGCATACATGTGTGTGGGCGGGGTCACAGCGCTGCTCTCAAACACCAGTTTGTGCGCACCCGGCGCCAACTCGGTTGGAATATAGACATAGCGGTTTGAATCGTCATTTTGGATCGACGCGATGCGCTTTCCATTGAGCATCCAACGCGCATCGCCGTGGTTGGCGTAAAAGACCAATCCAGCCGCCGGATTTTTGTTTTCAAACCAGCCGCTGCAACGAAGCATTTCTGCATTCATCCACAGCGCACCATCTTCAAGTTGCGACGGGCGTAATTGGAAGGACTCGCCAGAAGTTCCAAAAGTCTTAATGATTTGGCGGTTAGAACCGCTCCATTCGACGCTCAATCCGTTTTGAGGCAAAAACGACAAACATACTCCACAGGTTGCTAACAGGCAAAAACTGATCGTTTCACGGCGCAGATTGACTTTTATACTGGAGAGATATTCTAACGCAGACAGCGGGCGTCCTTGCTTTTTCGCCCAGTAGATGATTGAAGCGGCGAGCAAACCGACGGCAAAGCCGAGGCGGACGCGCATCGCCATATCAATGCCCGGCGCAGTGAACAGGGCGGCAAGCGATAAGAAAGAGAGAAAGAGCAGCAAGTTCGCCATTGAAAGAATTGACCGTAGCGGTTGTCCATCGTATCCTACGGCGTAGCGTAGATTGCAGCAAGCCTATCATAAAGCCTTGCCAGTGCAATAACTGAAATCGTACAAACGGAGGTTTCATCATGGCAGACAACATTCGCGTTGTCGTAAACGGCGCCAAAGGGCGTATGGGAGCAGAGGCCGTGAAGGCCGTGAGCGATGCGCCTGATATGACGTTGGTCGGCGCGTTAGATTTGGGCGACAATCTTTCAAAGACGATTGAGACCGAAAAACCAGATATCGTGATTGATTTCACCGTACCGGACAGCGCCTTTGAAAATGCTTGCATCATTGCCGAATCGACCGCAGGCGGCGTGATTGGAACCACCGGGTTCTCCACAGAGCAAATCCATGAATTACGCGACAAAGCAGCGATGAAAAAACCGGGCGTGATTATTGCGCCAAACTTTTCGATCGGCGCCATCCTGATGATGCACTGCGCCCACATTGTGGCGCACCACATGCCCCATGTCGAAATCGTTGAGATGCATCATCCCTTTAAGCTGGATGCGCCTTCCGGCACAGCGGTCAAAACAGCGGACATGATGGCCCATGCGGTCAAAGACACCGATGTTCCACGTGGAACAGAGGAACACCGCTCACGCGGCGAAGTGAATCAGAACATCCCGATTCACAGCATCCGCCTTCCGGGTTATCTGGCGCACCAGGAAGTCATTTTTGGCGCTGAAGGCCAAACGCTTACTATCCGCCATGATACGTATAACCGCACCTGTTATATGCCGGGGGTGTTGATGGCGGTGAGAGAAGCGATCAAGCGGGGCGGCGTGACGTACGGCCTCGAAAATATCCTGTTTCCAGGACAATAATGGACGAAAGCGCCTATTTAAGGGCCTTTGAAGCCCATTTGAACAAGCGCAACATTCAGATAGAGCCTGCGGCGTCAAAGCGTTGCGGGCTTTATTTCTATTTAATACATGTAAAAAACCAGTCCATGAACCTCACTCGCTACGATTCGCCTGCGGATGCGGTGGACTATCACCTGTTAGATGCGCTGGCAATAAATCAGGCCTTATCGAATGAACCCATCGAATCCTTGATTGACGTGGGGTCCGGCGCAGGGGTTCCCGGGGTGTTGCTCAATTGCATTTCGACCGACATGCGGCTTTGCGTATTGGATTCTGTGAAAAAGAAGATGGATTTCGTAGCGTCTGCGTTGGAAGCGCTCCAATTGGGCGGTTCTTCGGCGGTCAGTGCGAGAGCGGAAGACCTTGGGCATGACCCAGCGCACCGTGAGCAGTATGATTGTGCGACCGCCCGCGCCTTAGGAACACAGGCGTATTGCCTGGAACTGTGCGCGCCGTTTGTCAAAACCGGGGGCGGTATCGCGCTTTTACGAAGCGATGAAGACTTGATTCACGCCAACAACCAATATGCTGAAACACTGGGGTGTCTGCGTGAAAAAGTGCTGAACTATCAATTACCGGGGCGCGAAAAGGCGTTTCGCATCGAAATTTACCGAAAAAATGCCCCAACTGCCGATAAATACCCGCGAAAACCTGGGAAAATCAAGAAGCGTCCTTTATAATCGTCACACTTTGGTTTCTTACAAGCGGGATACCGCTTTCTAAATAGAATCACAATCCGTTCTACGTGGAACAATAATCTTGGCAAAAGTAATCTGCGTCATAAACCAGAAGGGCGGGGTTGGCAAAACCACCTCCGCCGTGAACCTCGCAGCCTGTCTGGCGGCAAAAGGGCATGAAACCCTGCTGCTTGATATTGATCCGCAGGGAAACGCCAGCAGCGGCCTGGGAATCAATCGGGCGGAACTCGAAAAGACCATTTTCGACGTAATGATTGATGAAGCCCCCATGCAGAGCATCCTCAAGCCCACTAAACAGCCAAAGTTGCGGATCGCACCCGCTAATAGCGATCTGCTGTCGGCGGAACTTCACCTGGCGGGCGACCCGGATGGCAAGCGCTGTCTCAGCCGGGCGGTGGTCAAATTTTTCAATGAAACGCCGCCTGCGCTTCAACCCAAGTACATTATTGTTGATTGCCCGCCGTCATTGGGGCAACTTTCGATCAACGCGATCCTCACGTCTGATACGGTGATTATCCCCGTTCAGTGTGAATATTACGCGCTTGAAGGCCTCACCGATATTTTGACCACCACCACCATGTTGCGCCAAAATTTCAATACCGGCTTGTCGTTAGAGGGAATCCTTCTTACAATGGCAGACCGTCGGCTCAACTTGAGCCATCAGGTTGAAGAAGAAATTCGCAACGTGTACCGTGATTTTGTGTTCCAAAGCGTGATTTACCGCAGCGTCCGCCTCAGCGAGGCGCCCAGTCACGGGACGCCGATCATTCAATACGACCCGCAGTCAATCGGTTCCAAAGCCTATATGGCGTTAGCAGAGGAAGTCATAGAAAATGAAACGAAAAGCCCTCGGCCGTGGCCTCTCCGCGCTTCTGTCTGATTCAAGCGTCGAGTCTGTCGCCGAACCGCAATCCAAGCGGATAGACGAAATCGAAGTCGGCGCCATCGAAGCCAACCGCTGGCAGCCGCGCACCCAGTTTGATGACGAGCAACTCAAAGAACTGTCCGAATCCATTGGCGCTCAAGGCGTGTTGCAGCCGCTGTTGGTGCGGCGCAAACCCGATGGCTCGGCTGGCTACCAGTTAATCGCTGGCGAACGCCGCCTGCGCGCATCGAAACTCGCCGGGCTGGGAAAAGTGCCGTGCATTCTCCTCGAAGCCCAAGAAACCCAGGCGCTCGAAATCGCCCTGGTAGAAAATATTCAACGCAGCAATCTCTCGCCCGTCGAAGAAGCCCGCGCCTATAAACAAATGGTGGAGCGCTTCAATCTGACCCAAGAGCAAATTTCCGCCAAGGTCGGCAAAAGCCGCGCTGCGGTGACCAATGCGCTGCGGCTGCTTAACCTGCCGGTATCGGTTTTGGACCTACTGGATAGCGGCGTATTGTCGGTTGGGCACGCCAAAGTGCTGCTTTCGGTCAAAGACACCGACAAGATCGAGTCGCTCGCGCTCCGCATTCTTGAGGAAGAATGGAGCGTCCGTCAGCTGGAAGAAGAACTGCGCGGTAAGCCGCCCGCAGCGCCCAAACCCGCAAAAGCCGCCCCCGAAGATAAAGATATATTCGTCTCCGATATGAAACGAAAACTCGAAGAAGCCCTGCAAACAAAGGTCGATATCCGCATGAAGGGCAAAAATAAGGGGCGAATTGATATTCATTTTTATGATCTAGATCAATTAGATCATCTATTAAAATTGTGGAAGATTTCGCTTTAGCGCTATAATGTTAGTTGTAATATGATTCGCCAATTTTTGTAGGGGATGGCGTCTTGCTATGGCGGAAGTTTCGTTTGTTCCTATAACCGTAGATATTCTGGAGAGCATCGGCGACTCCATTGTTGATATCTACATCCTGAGAAATGGCGACGAACGTCCGCTTCTTTTCCGCAGCAAGAATTACCCGCTGAGCGAAGGCGACTGGGAAGATCTGAAAACCCAAGAAGACCTGCGGCTGGTGGTTCGCGATGACGAGGCGGGCAACCTGGACCAGCGCTTTGAAGAAAGCCTGATCGAAATCGTGGGCGACGAAAACGTCGAAGTCGAAGAAAAATGCGAAGCGGTTTATAATATTTCCTACAATTGGATGCAGCGCGTTTTTAATTCGTCGAATCCCGAATATGTTTTTCAAACCTCTGAACAACTGCTGCCGTCCGTCTTGGACGTCATTTTTTCCGACCACGCTGCGGCCCATAATTTTATTGTCAAAGCCAGCGTAGATTATGCGCTGTATTCGCACTCGCTTAACGTCTGTCTGTTTGGCGTTGGCTTGGCGCATCGGCTGATGGATATCTCCAAACAAGAAGCGCTGACGCGATTCGGCCCCGGGTTTTTGTGGCACGACCTGGGCAAGTTGCTAATTCCAAAAGAACTGTGGGATAAAGAAGAAGAGTCGGGCGAGACCGAGGATATCGAGTCGATCCGTCAACACACGATCAAAGGCGCTGAAATGGTGAAGGAATTTACCGATTTGCCTGAAGAAAGCGAGTCGATCATTCTTCATCACCATGAACGGCTTGATGGAAGCGGTTATCCATTCGGGCTGCGTGGAGACGACATCTCGATGGGCGCGCGCATCTGCGCGATTGTTGATCGCTTCGACCACCTCAGCACCAGCAAGAAAGAACACGTGCGGCTTGTTTCATTTGAAGCGCTGCAACAGATTCGCCAGGAAACGCCCGACCGCTTTGATGAAGATGTGTTTAAAGAATTCGTCAAAATGTTTCTTTCACCGAGCGAAGCCAAAACCTTTCAACCAAACGCATGAGCAAAATTATACGACTGAGTGATTGCTGCAACGCTGTTACCGAATGCGCCGCATGGTTAGACCAGGGGGGCGTGGTTGCGCTGCCGACAGAGACGGTTTACGGCCTGGTGTGCCGCCACGACCGTTTTGGCGCGGCGGAAAAATTGTTCGAGATCAAAAACCGTCCGGTCGATAAACCCTTCGCGCTGTTTGTGCAATCGTTTGAAACCGCGCGGGCGTGGATCGAGCCGAACCCCGTAGCGGAAACGCTGGCGAAAGCCTTTTGGCCCGGCCCGCTGACCTTGGTGGTCGCGTCGCACAACAGCTGTCCAGCGGCGTATGACGGCGCGGTGGGGCTGCGTTGTCCTGACCATGCGTTTGTGCAGCAATTGTTAGAGCACTGCGGGGGCGCGTTGGTCAACACCAGTTTAAATTTTAGCGGTAAACCGCCTGCAACGCGCATTGACGAAACACATCCTATTATTCAGCGGGTGGACATCGCGGTCGACGCGGGCGAGCTACCGCCGCAGTCGCCTTCAGCGGTGGTCGATTGCCGCACTTCGCCTCCTCAAATTCTCCGGCCGGGAACCATTTCCTACTCAGATATTTTAGACGCGCTTTAAGGGCCAATTTTCATTTCTGCATTTTGGCGCCAGGCGGGAAGAACTATATATTAAAACATCTTCTGTTTTTTTAAAAACGCGTCAATTACGAGTGAGCCTGAAGCTGCGTTTGCAATGACAGCAATGATTCGTCTTTTTAGAGTACAAACGGATCAAATAGTATAAATCGATTCATCCGTGTCATTGCGAGGAAGTGAAACGACCGAAGCCATCTCAAAATAATTTATGCTTTCGTTGCGAAAGGCATAGGTGCAACTCTGCTTGCTTCGGTGCGGGCTTTCAGGCCCTTTTGCACCAATCATCATTAACGGCAGGTAATAACTCACCAATATTTCGAATGATGTGGGGAGGGCGAACCTCCTGGTGAGCCGCATGAAAAGAAAACGCGTTGCGCCCGAATCCCCCCTGTCGCTTTCAGCGCCAGCCCCCCTTAAAAAGGGGGGCTAAAAGTCTGATGTCAATGGCAGGCCCTTAAGCACAGGCGCTCCCAGAGTTGCACCCATGCCAGAGTTGGTTTGTCGTTTTTTGAACTGTCGGAATCCCTTTTCGTACTCAATTGTTTTTGAGATTGCTTCGCTGCGCTCGCAATGACACCCCGGTAAGGGACAATAACTATATCTATCCTTAATGAGCTATCTATCCTAAAATACGCCGAACGGAATTTTGAACCGCAAACGGGACGGCCTGACATGAGAATGCGGCATCTTGCATTCGCTCTTGTATTGTTGACTTCAACCGCACATGCGTCGCTGCGCAGCCTGCCGCATTTTCGCGTGCCCGATTGCCTGGGCGTCAACATCCATTTTGTGGACCCCGACCCCGACGAGATGGACATGATGCAACAAGCCGGCTTCGGCGTGGTGCGGATGGACCTGAAATGGGAAGTGGTCGAAAAAGAAAAAGGCGTGTATGACTTTTCGGGCTATCGCAAGCTGACCAACGCCATGCGCAAGCGCAACCAGATCCCGCTTTATATTTTGGATTACAGCAACCCGCTCTATGAAGAAAGCCGCGCGGTGACCACCCCCGAAGGCCGAAAGGCGTTCGCCCGCTTCGCCGTCGAAGCGCTGGTGAGGCTGGGCCAAGGCCCGGTGATTTGGGAAATATGGAACGAACCCAACCTCGAACTGTTTTGGGACGTGCAACCAAGCGCTGAAGATTACGTCATGCTGGTTGAAACCACTTCAAAACTTATGCGCCGCATCGACCCGCATTGCACCATTGTCGCGCCCGCGATTTCTCAAATCAAAATCGACTATCTCACCCAATGTTTCGAGTTAGGAATGCTGCAATGGATCGACGCCGTCAGCGTTCATCCCTACCGCACCTCCGAACCCGAAACCGTGATGGAAGAATATAGCGCATTACGCAAAGTCATCGATAAATATTCACCCGACCGTTTCGTTCCCATCTTGTCGGGCGAGTGGGGCTATTCGGTCCACGCCTACGGCGATACGTATATTGACGAGATGACCCAGGCGCGATATCTGGCGCGCCAGTTTTTGTCGAATTTTATCTCGGGCGTACGCGTTAGCATCTGGTACGACTGGCGCAACGACGGCGACGACCCCGAAGAGCGCGAACACAACTTTGGTACCGTCGACCAAAACATGGAACCCAAACTGGCCTATTGGGCGGCCAAAACGCTGACCGAACAACTGCGCGGCATGACCTATATCACCCGATTGAAAACATCAGAGAAAGAAGACTACCTGCTGTTGTTCAGCAACAGCGAACGCGAAGCGCTGGCCGCCTGGACGACCGGACGCCCGCACGTCATCCAACTCAACCTGGACGCATCCATTGATGAAGCGACCACGCTGTTGGGCGAGCGCATGCCGCTCTATCGCGTCGGCGACAAGCTTGAAATCAAACTCACGCCCGAACCGGTTTATCTGCAAGCCGAACGAATCAACCCCTCATTGGATTAATTTGTAGTACAATGAAGGCGTCAAAACCATTCTGAAAAAATAATCAAAAAGACGCTTATGAAACCAATCATCTCAATCTCAATATTCGCAACCATTGCACTTCTCTTATTTTTGGCAGGCGGCGTTTCATCCACATTCGCGCAAGACGACGATCGCGGAACCGTCTATTTTATTCCCTTTGAAGGCGAGGTCGAAAACGCGCTGTATGGATTTTTGTCGCGCGGCTTTCGCGAGGCGGAACAACTCGGCGCCGACCATATCATATTCGAAATGGACACCCCGGGCGGGCGCGTCGATTCGGCGCTGAAAATCGCCGACCTGATTATGGATTCTCCCGTTCCTGTCACCGTGTTTGTGACCGGCAACGCTACCTCCGCCGGAGCGATCATCAGCCTCGCCGCCGAGCGTATTTATATGCGCCAGCGGACCACCATCGGCACGGCGGCCCCGGTCACGTTAGGACAAGAGAGCGAAACCATGAACGCAAAAGCGCTCTCGTTTGTGCTGGCCCAGGTGCGCACCATTTGCGAGCGCCGCGAGTATGATGAATTGAAAACCCAACTCGCGCTGGCAATGGTTGACACGGATTTAGAAGTCGCCGACCCGAATGACCCCGACGTGATTATTTCACCAGCGGGCAAACTGTTGACGCTGACCGCGCAAGAAGCGCTTGATCTCGGGTTTATTGAAAAAATTATTGACGTCCCCGGTTTCACCACGCCGGAAAAAGCCGGGGTCGGTCGCGAAGCTGTTTTGAGCGAGCTGGGAATGACCGGCGCGAAACAGTTGTTTCTGAATGAAACCGCCGTCGAAGTTTTCGCGCGGTTTTTGTCATCGACCTTTGTCTCGAGCCTGTTGTTGAGCCTCGCTTTTCTGGGCGTCTTTATCGAGTTTCGTACGCCCGGCTTTGGCGTTCCCGGCGCCGTCGGCGTGATCGCGTTTCTGTTGTTTTTCTTCAGTCACTCACTGACCGGCCTGGCGGGGTATGAAGGTCTGTTGTTCTTCTTTCTCGGCCTTGCCTTGCTCAGCGCGGAAGTCTTTATCATCCCCGGCTTCGGCGTCGCTGGCATCGCGGGCATTTTCTGTCTGTTGGCGTCTGTGGTGTTGACCCTGATGGATACGCCCATCACCACTCCCGGTTTTTCTGAGACGTTTGAGTGGAGCGACTTGTCGCGTCCGTTGATGGTGACCACGTTTTCGGTGTGCATCGGCCTAATCGGCGCGATGGCCTCGCCGTTGCTGATTCCAGTGCTTGCGGATCGGCGCCTATTTGGTAATTGGCTTATTTTGGGCGACTCGCAACAACGCGCCGCAGGATATCACAGCGCCGAAGACGGCTTGGATGCGCTCATGGGCTTGCGCGGGGTTGCGCATAGTGCGCTGCGTCCGGCGGGCATTGCCGATATCAACGGCAAGCGCATCGACGTGGTCAGCCAGGGGGGATTTATACCAACGAATTCCGCTGTGGAAGTAATAAAAGTCGAAGGGCGTCGTATAGTAGTGAAGGTAGTCTAGCTCGAATTTGGGAGGGCGCGATGTTTCTCACTGTTGTGATACTCATGCTGACCGGCGTGTTGTTGATGTTCGCCGAGTTGTTTGTTCCAGGTGGAATTTTGGGGTTGCTCGGCATGACGCTGATGGGCATCGCCGTCTACCTTTGTTTTCGCGAATATGGTTCTCAGGTCGGCCTGGGGGTAATGCTGCTCTCGGTGGTGTTGACCATCACGGCGGTAGTGAGCGCGTTTACCGTGATTCCAAAAACCGCCATAGGCCGCGCGTTTATTCTTTCAGACTCGACCTCAAAAGAGCGCGGCTATCATTCCGACTCATACATTGACGCCGGGCTGGTCGGCAAAGAAGGCGTGGCCGAAAGCGAGTTGCGTCCGGCTGGAATCGCGCTGGTTGATGGAAACCGCATTGACGTCGTGACCGACAGCGAATTTGTCGAACACGGCTCGCGTATTCAGGTCTTGCGCGTCGACGGCAACCGCGTGGTGGTCAAACAGGTGTAAGCATGAGGCAGAAATTTTATACCGCATATTTTTTCTCTGCTTGATTGTGGTCGTTCCCGTGATTTTTGGTTCATCCGGTAAGTGAGCGCCTACACAGATGGATGGATATCATATTGATTACGAAAACGTATTCAGGCAGAATTGTATCCATGCCGCTCGCAACGAAAGATCAAGTATTTATGAGATGGTCCAGACAATCTCAATGCAGCGTTTATGAATAAATCAATCGAATATTAGATTGGTGAGTCAGGGGGGAACGGTGACATGAAGAGGACGCGTTTTGCCATAATCTGGGTATCGTTTTGGCTATCGTGTTATTATTTTGCGCTTATATATTATGGACTGCCTATTCGATATAATCCTTTACTGTTTGGTTTATTCGTCATTTTAATTGCGGCTGTCAGCGAAAAATATTATAAACATTTGTTCTGGATACACCCAAAGTATCGCGTCAAAGTTCGCGTCCAAGATCAAGATGGAAAATTGCTCAATGACGCGGAGGTAAAGTGTTCGCTTGGAATCGAAGGCGAAAAAATTGACCACGGGTGGTTGTTTCACATCAACCAGCGCGTATTCCCGTTTAACTCAAGTTTTTCGTTTCACGCTTTTTTGCCCAGCACTGGTCAATGGGGCAAGATAAATTTTACCTTCAAAGGCGATGATGAAGCGTTGCTTGAAATTCAATTACACAAAGATGAAACCGCCGCTTGCTGACGGTCTCGTTCTTGGCTGAACCCGTCAAAACTATGGGCGCCGCCGCCAACTTGTGATACGCTTTTATCATAGGGACTGAGCGATGATTATAGAACACGTAACTCAAAGTTATGGCCCAGGGCTTGCCGCCGCGTTGTTCAGCGCGTTTCTCTGGTTCTTTTCGATCCTGGTGATGTTGTATCACCGCGCTGGTATGCAAGTCATCGGCGGGGCGATTTTTTTCATCGGCTTTTTTCTGCTATTGTTAAACACGCAATCCTTCCTGGCGTTAAACCTCTTGCTATTCGGTTTCGGCATCCACGGCTGCGGACGCCTGCTGTTCCACATGAAGCGGCGCGGTTGATCCGCTCTCCAATATCCTCTAACTTTGTTGAATCTTATTCATACTGAAATAACAACGTAGGGGAAAAACTATGCCGTTCGCCGAATGGATCGACCAAATTATTGTAGGACAATCATTATCTGAATCCGTTGCGGGCGAGGCGATTTCCTCCGTCATGCGCGGCGAGATGGCGACGGCGCAAGTCGCGTCGTTACTCACAGCGCTGCGTTGCAAAGGCGAGACCCTCGACGAAATCGCGGGCGCGGCGCGGGCCATGCGCGACCATGCGTTGCCCATCCCCACAAATCAAACAGGTTTGATTGACACTTGCGGCACCGGCGGCGACCGCAGCGGCACCTTTAATATATCAACCCTGACCGCCCTCATCGTCGCCGGGACGGGCGCGCCCGTCGCCAAACACGGCAACCGCTCCGCCACTAGCAAATGCGGCAGCATTGATCTGTTAGAATGCCTGGGCGTCAACATCAACCTCGGCCCGGACGGCATCGCGCGTTGCATCAACCAGTGCGGCATCGGCGTGTTGTTCGCCCGCATGGTCCACCCCGCCATGAAACACGCCGCCCCCGTACGCGCGGAGTTGGGCTTTCGCACCATCTTTAATTTTCTCGGGCCGCTCACCAATCCCGCGAAGCCAACCTATCAGCTGGTCGGCATCAGCGACGCGACCTACATGGAACTCTACGCCAAGTGCCTGCATAAAATGGGCATCCAACGCGCCTGGGTGGCGCATGGTACAAACGGTTTGGATGAGCTGTCGTTGACCGGGCCCTCGAAGATTGTTGAAATGAACGGCGGTGATATTTCGTCATTTCAAATCACGCCCCAAGACGCCGGGTTGGAACCTTGCGCAATTGAAGACCTGCTGGGCGGCGACGCCGAACAAAACGCTGTGCTGGCGATGGCGATTTTAAAGAACGAAGATTCCGGCGCGAAACGCGACGCGGCCCTGCTCAATGCGGGCGCGGTGCTGACCATTGCGGGCAAGGCGAGCGAGATCAAAGCAGGGGTCGCACTCGCCCGCGAATCGCTGCAATCGGGCGCCGCCTACAAAAAGCTGCAAGCGTTGATCGAGGTTTCAAACGGGTAAATTATTTGAATAAATGGAATTTAAGACTTAGCGAAAGTGTATGTTAATGGATACTTCTAAAAAGCAGACAGAGCGTATTCACTGCAATATATGTGGTCATAAAACGAAGCATGAAATAATCAAAGAACATACTCAAAGAGGCTCCCAACCTTACGATGAGTATTGTGATTTAAGCTGGACAACTGTTTATGAAATGTTTGAATGCTGTGGATGCGAAGAAATCACAGTACGAAGTCGGTATTATTTCTCAGAATGGAATCCCGGTGATGTTGAAATCCATTTTTATCCACCCAGAATAGCGCGTCGACTTCCGCAATGGAAAGACGAACTGCCTGAAGAAATGGTTTCACTTCTCGAAGAGGTATATACCGCACTTCAGGCAAATAGTTGGCGGCTTGCTATGATGGGGACTAGAACACTTATTGACATGGTGATGCTCAAGGAAGTTGGCGATAAGGGAAGTTTTGGAAATAAACTAGACGCTCTGGAAAAAGCGGGTTTTCTCAGTAAGAAAAATGGTGAAGCTTTATTCGCAGCATTTGACATGGGCAGCGCTGTATCACATCGGGGGTACACGCCTAAGGCTAAAGACGTTCAGCATGTTATGGATATAATAGAAAACCTCTTGCAATCGACGATTCTTCAAAAAGTTGTGGATAAAATAAAGAAAGCAACACCAGCGCGTAGTCGAAAGAAATAAGTCAAAAAATAACCTCGGTTTAACTACAACTTCACGTTAAAGGTTTGGCCTTGGGTGGGCCTTACCAATGACTTCGTACGGTCGGTACCAAACAAGGCGAGCAATTCATTGGCGACATAAATGCGGTTGCGTTGTCGCCCGGTCACTTCGTGGAGGATGCCTTCTTTGATTAGATATTCAACGCCGCGTTGAATTGACATATAGGGGATGTCCCATTTTCTTGATAAATTGGAAATCGAAATCATCGGGTTTGAAAAAATGTGGTCAATTAAACGCAAGGCCGTTTGAGGAGTTCGTTTTCGCATAAATTTATTTCGATATTTTTCGTGTAGGCTAATTAAATCTTGTGCGTTTTTTAACGCTTCTTGTGACTGTGCGCACACGCCTCTCAGAAAGAAATCAATCCATCCCGCCCAGTCTCCCTTTTGAGTGACCGCTAAAAGTCGCTGATAATATTCATCACGATAGCGTTCAAAAAATGCCGATAAATATAACAAGGGTTGCGACAATACATCGCGCTCACATAGTAAAAATGGAACCAACAAACGCCCGACGCGGCCATTGCCGTCGATAAAGGGGTGTATGGCTTCAAATTGATAGTGCATTAAGGCGCATTGAATCAGCACCGGCTCTTGTGGATTTGAATGCAAATAGTTCTCCCAATCAGCCAAGCACACCTTCATTTCCTCAACAGGCGGGGGAACATAGGTTGCTTCATCCAGAGTACAACCAGGCGCACCGATCCAATTTTGGCTACGACGCATTTCCCCCGGCGTCGCATGGTCGCCGCGTACGCCAGACATCAGAATTTTGTGAATCTCACAAACAAGCCGGTTACTGATTGGCAGCGATTGAAGGCGCGATAAGCCGTAGTCCATCGCCTGTACATAATTTGCGATTTCTTTGACGTCAGGAACACTCGGTGGTTCTGTTTCGTCGGCTTCAAACAATAATAGTTCATCCATCCCCGATTGGGTATTTTCAATCCTTGAACTTAAGACCGCTTCTCTTCGGACAAATGGGTGGATGAGCAGATGGGGGTTGGGTAATAGTTGAGCCGTACCCGATAATTTTCCGATAAACTGGTCAGCATTAGAAAGCAATTTTATTAAATCAATGCTCATTTCAATATTGGGAGGTAAAGAGCCTGGGAGAAAAGCCCAATAATTTTTATGGGTGTTAATGCAACGTCCAGCACTCGAATCTTTAAATTGCTCTGGATTCATGGGATTCTTTTCTTACTTGTATTTATACACAATAATAGCAAAAAGTGTGAATAAGGCAATTCTTATTCACGGAATCAGTTGTTTTTGTGAATAATAAAGACCGTTATTCACGCGAAAGCAATTAACAGAGCGCAAAATCGGGTTTTCTATTGTTCAACCGTGCACGGGTCGAGGCTTAATCGTTTGCGCGTGTAAGTATTATAGAAACTTTTACATTTCAACGTTGACGGCTTGGCGCTCGGCGGGTTCTTCGATTTCGAAGTAGTCGCGTTTGGTGAAATTGCTCATACCTGCGATGATGTTTGAGGGGAACACCTCAACAAGGTTATTGAGGTCGCGCACGTTGCCGTTATAAAAGCGGCGGGCGCGTTGGATGCGGTCTTCGGTGTTGGTGAGTTCCTGTTGGAGGGCGAGAAAATTTTGGTTGGCTTTGAGGTCGGGATAATTTTCAACCAGCATCAGCAAGCGGTTGAGTTGTCCGGCCAAGGCGTTTTCATCCACCGCTTGTTCGGCGGGGGCGCCCTGGTTAGCGAGCGCTTGGTTGCGCGCCTGGATCACCCGCTCGAACAGGTCTTTCTCGTGGGCGGCGTAGCCTTTGACGGTCTCGACCAAGTTGGGCACCAGGTTATAGCGGCGCTTGAGTTCGGTATCAATATCCGACCACGACTCGCTGACGTGATTGTTAGCGCGCACCAGATTGTTGTACATCACCGCCAACCAGATCAGCCCAAAAAAGAGTAACACGCCAAGACCAATTATGATTTCCATTATGATTGCTCTGCTTTCAGTTCTTTCACTAAATAATCAGGGAAGCGGTTTAAGATGCCATGCATAACATCAATCGTGATCTCAATTTCATCGACAGCGAGAATACGGCTGTTCCAGACAGCGACCATCGGCCCGCCCATTTCAATTTCATATTTGGGGACCAACATCAGATATTCCATCATCTCCTGATGGATCACGTCATACGCCCATTTTTTGTCTGTTGCTTTGACGAAAAACGCGTCGCTGAATTCTTTCCATTCAAAATCAATATCGTCAAAACCTACGAACTCAGACATCTTATCAAAGAAATGTTCGCGGCGAATGTAGAGCGGTTTGAGCGGCAAATGCGCATCGACCGTCACCACGGTTAGCGTGTGGGTTTGTTGGTTTTTACCGCTTCCTGTCTTGTAGCGAAAGTCAAAAACATACAGGCCGTGATTTTTATACACGCCGTTGATGAAGTTAAAGGCTGCCCGGCTATGGCCATGTTTTAAACATCGAAACGGTAATTGATTATCAACTTGGTAATTGCTGCTTGCGTTAAAAGTTAAACCCTTCGATTCGGCCCAGGCGCGTAGCTCTTTCTTTCGTCGTTGCGATGCAATGATCGCAAAAATGATCACGACTACAACGACGCAGACGATGAGAAAAGGGACCAACGCTCCGATATTTTCCATTATTCACCCGATGATAAGCGCATTGTTTCCATTAAAGCAAATGAGGTGCGCGTTTGGCAAGCGCTTGCTTCTACTAATTCAATACGAAAAAACGAGAATTAACTTTCATTCGGGTTGGGACGGCGTGTTTAGCGTTGGCATAGGTTGCGTGGTGTTCCAGAAGACTTCGACGTTTGAGAGATACCAGGTTTTGCCGCCGTCGTTGTTGCCCTGAAAGAATAAATGGGTGCGACCGTCTTCATCAGCGAAGATGCAGGGGTGGCCCGATTCGGATTCGTTCCATTCGCCGGGTTTGCCGTTGGTCAAAAATGGCTTATCGAATATGCGCTTCCACAACAGCCCGTCCTCACTCGCCGCGACGCCGACCTGTTGCGGGTCGTTGTTATACGCTCCCGCATAAAACATGTATAAGCGGTCGCCGCGTTGGACCAGCGTGGGCGCTTCGATGCAATTCATTTCCCAATCCAGCGTAGGTTCCAAAATTGAATCGTCGCATTGCTGCGTCCATTGATCGCGCGAGTAATCCGAATCGAGCGGGGCGGTCGCGACGCCGAGTTTTTGTACCTTGCCTTCAGGATCGCGGGTGGCGAAGTATAAAAATAACTTGTCGTTGAATGGAAAGACTTCAGCGTCGATGGCGCGTCCGTTGTTCCATTTTCCGGTGGGGTGAAAAATGGGGTTGCTGGCGTCGCGTTCAAACTGAAGGCCGTCGCTGGAGACCGCATGGCAGATGGCGTCTTGGGCGCCGTAGCCGTAGCGCTGGTAGAACAGATGCACCTTGCCGTCTTTGACCAGTGCGCCCGGCGCGCAGATTCCCTTGGCTTCATAGTCGGCGGCGGGTTTGATCTCGCCGATGCGTTTCCAGTCGTTGAGATTGTTGCTTTCGGCGACGCCGATGGTGACGCCGTTGGGCGAGAAGAGGGTGTAGTACATCAAATAGCGTCCGTCGAAACGCACCACCACCGGGTCTTTTGTTTTGGGGGCGCCGTAGGTATCGTCAGCGAATTTCATGCGCGGTTCAGCGCTGTAACTGTTGACCGCAAACATGGCGCAAAACACGCAGGTAAAAATTATTCGCAGTTTGAACATGACAATGCCTTTCTTAATCTTACCCCACTCCTCATCCACTGAGGCGGAGGTAAAAAATGTTGTTCTTTTTTTGATCCCCCCTGGCGCTGCCGCGCCGTCCCCCCTTACAAAAGGGGGGCAATCAATATTGAAAGCTCTACCGTACGCCAGCTTTTTCGAGTACGTCTAAAATCGCCGCATAGCGTCCGAACGGCGGAAACACATACGCGCCTTTGATTTGTGAATATTTTTTCGCTTCGCGGAGCGCCTCAGCGGCAATGGCGATGCCTTCGCTGCGTTGCGCTTCTTTGGTTCCACCCTTGCGCATGCGCTCGCGGATCGGGTCGGGAATCTGCATCCCCGGAACCTGGGTGTGTAGAAACTCGGCGTTCTTATAGCTCGCCAGCGGCAGAATCCCGACAAAAAATGGAATCGGGCGTACATGCTCAATTCGTTTGAGAAACACGTTCAAGAGTTCAGGGTCATAGACCGGTTGCGAGAAGACGAAGTCGGCCCCGGCGTCGACCTTGCTTTTGAAACGCTCGACCTCTTTGTCTAAGTCCGCCGCGCCGGGGTTGCAGCCCATGCCGAGTACGAATTGGGTTTGGCCTTTCAATGGGCGCTTGGCGAAATCGAGGCCGTGGTTCAACAGATTCACGCCCTGTATCAGCCCGATGGCGTCGAGGTCAAACACGGCGGTGGCGTCTGGATAGATTCCCATCTTGGGCGGATCCCCAGTAATGAGCATCAAGTTGCGCAGCCCCAAGGTGTGATCGCTGATGAGGTCCATCTGCAACGCGAGTAGGTTTCGGTCGCGGCAGCAGACGTGCACAATCGGCTCGATGCCGCATTCTTCGCGCACCAGTTGCGCCAGCGCGGCGGGGGCCATGCGGCCTGAGGCGCGGGGGCCGTCGGCGATGTTGACTGCGTCGATGCCGTTTTCATAAAGAAACTTTGCGCCTTCAATTGATTTTCTGGGGTCGAGGCCTTTGGGCAGGTCAATCTCAACCGACACGGCAAATTTCTTGCCCAACAATGCGCCGAAGGGCGAGCGTTCTTCCACCGTAAGCGGCGTCATGCTCTCTTCGGCGGTTTT
Source organism: Candidatus Hinthialibacter antarcticus (assembly GCA_030765645.1). NCBI lineage: Bacteria > Candidatus Hinthialibacterota > Candidatus Hinthialibacteria > Candidatus Hinthialibacterales > Candidatus Hinthialibacteraceae > Candidatus Hinthialibacter > Candidatus Hinthialibacter antarcticus. The sequence continues at coordinate 61,701 of JAVCCE010000021.1, forward strand.
GATCTCTTTGCTTTCGACGACCACCACGCGTTGGCGGGGTTGGATCGAGCGCAAAAACGAGGCGGATTCTTTTATCATCGCCGCGTCGACGCCCGCGTTGCCGCCGATCATGCCCGCGCCTCGCTGGACGCAACGGCGCAGATATTCCGCCATATATTCGGGCGACGCCATATACAACATGCGGCCTTCGACCTCGCGGCAGCCGCCCAGGCTGGGCATCAGTGAGACTTTTATCTCTTTGCCTGCGGCGGCGGTCAACTTGGATGAGGCTTCGGCGATTTCTTGGGCGTCTCCGCCGTGGACGCCGAACAGTTTCGCGCCCCAGCCCGCCACGCGTTGGACGGCGGCGGCTTGCCAGCCGTCTTCGCCCTTGATGGAATCCAAATGGATCGACGGCAAAACCACTACGTCAGGCGCGGCTTCGCAGACGGCTTTGAAGGCGCGTTCTAATTCATCAAAACACAAAAACGTATCGAGAACCAACAGGTCGGCCCCGGCTTTGTGCAGCGCGGCGGCGTGTTCGGCGTAAGCGGCGAGGCGCTCGTCTTTATCCACCTTTTGTGAAACCGGGCCAATGGAGCCAGCGACATAGAGGCCGTCTCCCGCCGCTTCGCGGGCGAGTTCGACGCCGCGCTTATTGATTTCTTCTAATTGGTCCGCCAGGCCGAAGCCGCTGAGCGCCGGACGGTTGGCGCCAAAGGTGTTGGCGGTGAGCAGGTCGGCGCCCGCTTTGACGAAGCCCTGGTGGATGCCCGATATGACGTCCGGGCTGATGAGATTGAGTTGGTCGTAACAACGGTTGACGAAAAAACCCTGCTGATAGATTTGCATACTCATCCCGCCGTCGGCGAGAATGACGCGGTCTTGCAAGGCGGTTAAAATTGGCTCAGGCATAAAAATTGGTTGCTCCTTGGTTGAATCGCAAAGACATTAATGATAGCAATGGCAAAGCGTTATACGAACTGCTCTAAGAAACAACGCGATTCGGGAGAATTCAGCAGGGTCGCTCCGTCTAGCCAGTTACGATTTTGCAGCGATCTATAAGAGATACGATTTGCTGTACAAGACCCCGTGTTTTTTGATATACTTAAGGGGAGGTGGGCGAAATGTGGATCAACAAATTTTTCCTATTATTATTGGTGGTTGTTATTGGGACGGTGATGGGCGTCTCTGCCGAAGAAAAGAAGCCCATAACCCCACAGACGGAGCCGAGCATCAAGAAGCCCGTCGAAAGCCCCAAAGAGACCACAACCACGCGCGCCGAATATAAACGCAAAAACTATACGGAACTCTACCGAGAAAGTTACAATCCCAAAAAATACTCGGAACGCTACGAAGAAGATTACGCTGAGAATCCCATCCGCACCGGCAGCTATGACAGCCGTTCGCGACGCTTGCGGCGTTATCGTTTCGACAAAGACATCGACCGCGAACCTAAACAGTTTTCAGAGGGAACCCGTCCGTTGAGCGTCCCGCCCGCACAGGTTGCGCCGATTGAGCCAGCGGTGGCGCTAGACCCGGCCTATTCGCCGTTGCAGCCCGACCGCATCTATCTTCGTCCGATGTTGCGTTTGCCCGCGCCCTATGTGTATCGCGCATTGCAAAAGCGCGCAGAAGAACGGGCTGCTGGAATGCTCGACAACGAGAAGAAAGAGGCCGCAGCCCAACGAATAGCGCCAGCGACGCCGCAAAAACCCGCTGCGTTACAAACGCCATCCGACTTACTCATGCAGCGCGCCCAGGCGCCATTCGCCTCGCGCAATTACTCTGAGGCGGCGCGCCGCTTTGAGCGGCTGCTTGGAGAGCGGCCTGACGATCCGCAGGTGCGTTATGGGTATGGGGTGGCTTTGTTCGCGTCAGGCCAATACACCCGTGCGGCGGGGTTTATTCAACCCGCGAAAAATGCGGCGCAACGAACGGAAATCACGCTGCCGGAGATGGGGTCGTACTACAACAATCCGGCGGACTTTAAATATCACCAAAAGCGCCTCAAGCAATATCTGCAACGCAATCCCGACGACATCTCCGCCGCCGCACTGGCGGACCTGTTTGAGCGCTAATAGTTTTTCAGTTGGTTGGAAAATTGTAACGGTGGGGTAAGTATATATAACCCACCGGAAAATATACATAACGAAATTTAGTTTCGCGCAGGGTGGCAAGCCAAGGCGTCGCGTTAGCGCCAGGGGGGATCAAGCAGGAGCGCGAGTATCTATACTCGCATCGGTGAATGCCGTTGTGGACAACGGCGCTCCCAGGAAATTGGCTTTTCGATGGCTGGGCGGCAAGCCAAGGAGCCCGGTAGGGTGGGCTCGCGATAGCAGCCCACCGCGATAAAACGACGGCGTTGCAACGGCTGGTTAAGAATCCACTCTACGGCGGCTTAAGCCAGAGCCGATGGATTGGCTTGCGTCTCTCACAGCAGAAACCCCATCCACCATTGCGTAACCGATTGAGGTTGCTATGATTTTGCTGCGGCGGGCCGCGTGATGCGCCCGACCCAATGGGAGACCGTATGCGATTGCCACGACTGTTCGGCCCGTCCGTCCAACCAACGCCCGATAATTGGGACGTGTACCCCGATGCGCGCCTTAAGGACGTCATTCTCTTTCTGACGGACCGCTGCAATATGCGCTGCGACCACTGCATGTTCTGGGAGCGCATCGACAACCCCGGCGAAGAAATGTCACTAGAGCAATTGCAAACCTTCGCCCGCACCGCGCCGCCGCTGCGTACTGTCGCCATGACCGGCGGCGAACCGTTTCTGCGCAAAGACATCGCCGATATCGCCGAGAGCTTCTTTCGCGACAATGGCGCCCACAACGTCCAGGTCAACACCAACGGCATCATGATGGAACGCATGAAAGCGCTGGTCGAAACCGACTTGGCGGCGAAGTATGAAAAATTTCTTTCGTTCCAAGTCAGCCTCGACGGCCTCGAAGAAACCCACGACCGCCTGCGCCGCCTGCCGGGCAGTTTCAAGAAAATCCTTAAAAACCTGAAAGAACTGGTCAAACTGGCCGAACAACACCCCTATTTTCGCGTGGTGGTTTTGACCAACGTGAACAAAGGCAACTACGACCAGATCGAACCGTTGTCGCGTATCCTGTGGGACGAGGTTGGCGTGCAACATGCGTACGACCTGGTGCGCGGGCAGAGTTTTTCGTCGTGGGATATCCCAGAAGACGTGCGCCAGCCCGACGATCCGCGCGATTGCGACCTGCCGCCCAAAGAGAAACTGCAAGAGATCGTGAATACTATCAGCGCGGTCAATCAGCGCGAGGGCGGCGCGTTTAATCAGTTCGTCGAGCAACTGCAAACCCAAGTCGATATGTACCTGGGAAAGCCAAGCCCGTTTCGCTGCATCACCGCAGGCCGCACCATCGCCGTGATTTACAGCGACGGTTCCGTCGCCGCTTGTGAATTCACCACGCCGTTCGCGCACCTCAAGGATTTTGATTACAACATCGACGCGCTGTGGCAGTCGCAAGCCGCTGAGCAGCGCCGCTCCCGCATCACTGGCTGCGCTTGTACGCATACCTGTTTTGTTCTCACCAGCCTGCAAGAAATGCAAGACCGAAAAGCCGCCGCATTGGCCTAGCGCCAATTGACTTTCGCCCCGCCTTTGATTGCAATAGGGTTCAAACTAAATCACTTGTAGCGTCATTGTGTGATTGAAACATCTTAAGCAGTTTCTCGCATCGAAAAAAGAGACCTGCCTGCCGCAGGCCGATTCTCCCAGAGCAAAAAGGGATCACGCCTTCTGCTTCATTCGCAGCCACCATTCGTCATAGAGCGCGGCGAGCAGCCTGACCACGTCGGGGCGCTTGGCGGCGAGATCGTTTATCTCTGTTTTGTCAGCGTCCATGTCATAGAGTTCCCAATTGCCGTCCCACGAAACCAGTTTCCATTGTCCGGCGCGCACCGATTTGCCTTTCGACCATTGCCAGAAGATAGGGCGCTGGCGCGTCCAGTCGTCGCCGTCAAGCACCGACAGAAAACTCTCGCCTTCCATGGGTGGGATGGCTTCGCCGCGCAGCCCGGTTTTGGGATACTCCGCCCCGGCGGCTTCGAGCAGGGTCGGCATTACGTCGATGAAATGCCCGCAGGCTTCGCTGATGCGCCCCGGTTGCTTTAGCCGCTCCGGCCAATAGGCGATCATCGGCGTACAGACGCCGCCTTCGTGGCTATAGTTTTTATACAAACGAAAGGGCGTGTTGCTGACGTTCGCCCAGTCGCCGCCCAGCGACGTCCATCGCGCCATGCTCCCGATTTCGCCGGTCCAGGGCGAGTTCTTGCCACTGCGCACCATCTCGGCGGAACAGCCATTGTCAGACGAAAATAACACCAGCGTGTTGTCTTCTTCCCCCATGTCACGGACCTTCGCCAACACCTCGCCGACCTTCTGGTCGACGCGGTCAATCATGGCGCAATAGACCGCCATCTTGAGGTCTTCTTTGTCTTGTTGTTCGGGCGTGAGCGCGTTCCAATCTTGATGGGTCGGCGGCGACTGCGGAAAGCGCTCATCAATCAGCCCCATCTCACGCTGGCGTTTGTTACGCTCTGCGCGAATGGCTGCGTAGCCTTTTTTGTACTTGCCGCGATACTTGGCGATGTCGTCGGGCCACGCCATCAGCGGGTCGTGCGGCGCGGTGTAAGAGAGATATAAAAAGAACGGCTTGTCCTCGTTCTTGTATTCATCCAGATATTGCAGCGCATACTTGGTGAAGTAATCAGTGGAATAAAAATCTTTCTCAGGCGGGGTGTAGCCTTCGATGGTTTTCTCGTCGATGCACCAGGCGCGTCCGTCGCGTTTGCGGGCGGGGTCGGGTTCACCGGGACGTTGAAAGCCGGGGTTAAAATGGTTGCAGGCGCCGTCGCGCAGGCCGAAATAGCGGTCGAAGCCAAAGTCGTAGGGGTTATCGAGACCGTGGTGTTTGCCCGTCATCAGGGTGCGGTAGCCCGCTTGTCTGAGCGCGGACGCGATAGTGGTGCAGTTCTCAAAATGGCTGTGCTTCTTGCTCATGTTACACTGCTGGGCGTAAAGCCCGGTCAGCAGGCACGCCCGCGAGGGAAAGCACTTGGCGGTATTATGCATCTGCGAAAATCGCACGCCGCCCTGCGCCAGACGGTCGAGATTAGGGGTTTTGACTTCGCCGCCGTAGCAGCCGATGTCAGACCAGCCCATGTCATCAACGAGAATAAAAATGATATCCGGCCGCTTGTCGCTTTGGGCTTGAACCGATTGGCCGCCCGCCAGCGCGGCTGCGCCCAGACCCATGGCTTTGATCGCCTCGCGGCGGCTGACTTTTTGGTTCGGCATAACGTCTCCCCGCAAATTAATAAAGTCTATTTCGTTTTCGAGATGAAATATTTTTATCCCTCATCCAACACCCCTGCCTGCTGCAGGCAGGGGCGAAGGCCGACGCGGCGATCTCGAATAACTGGTGAGCCGCGATAAAGTGAAAACGTATCATACCTTCGCGGCTCGTCGGGAGACTCGCTCTCCCCATACTTCGGTCGCGATGCTCTCTCGTAATGACACATTCCGTCTACTCCCTCTCCCACTGGGAGAGGGTTGGGGTGAGGGAGCAGCCTTGGCTTGCCACCCTTCCCGCAAATTAAATCCCATGTGAAATTCGCTATCGCAAGATGGCTTCGCTTTCATCGGACAGCACCAGCTTGTATGAACGCGGGCGGCGTTCGCTGCAACTGATGGTGACGTTGCGGCCCAGAATGCTGTGGTCGATGCGTTCGTCTACATTACTGATGTGGCAGTGTTCCATAATCACGCTATATTCGACTTCGCAATCCAACAATCGCGAGCCGTCGCCGATTGAGGTAAAACTGCCGACGAAGGCGTCGCGGATGAAGCAATTTTTGCCAATCACGACCGGCCCGCGGATGGTGCTGCGTTCAATTTTACTGCCCTCGCCGATCACCACGTCGCCGCGAACGTCAGAGCCGTCGTCAACGGTGCCCTTGTTGCAGGGCTGTTCGATGTCGCTCAACACCAAGCGGTTGGCTTCGATCATGTCGTCGGGGTTTCCGGCGTCAATCCACCAGCCAGCCAGCACTTGGTGTCCCACCGGATAGTCGCCGTCGATCAGCCCCTGGATGGCGTCGGTAATTTCATATTCGCCGCGCGCGGAGGGCTTCAGGTTTTTGGTAATCTTGTGGATGTTCGGCGAAAAGACATAGATGCCGATGGCGGCGAGGTTGGTGGGCGGGTCTTTGGGTTTTTCCACCAATTTAACGACGCGGTCGTTTTCCATCAGGGCGATGCCGAAGAGTTCGGGCTTGTCGACCTCGCGCAGGCAGATGACTGCGCCGTCTTTGCATTGCTCAAACTTTGAGACGGCGCCTTCGAGGCCTTCTTGCAGCAGATTATCGCCTAGGTACATAATGAACGGCGAATCGCCTAAAAATTCTTGCGAGACCATAATGGTATGCGCAATGCCCAAGGGTTTATCTTGCTGAATATAGGAAATTTTCACGTCGAAGGCGGAGCCGTCGCCAATCACATCAGCCATATCGTGGGTGTTGTCGCTGACCACGATGCCGATTTCTTCTACGCCGACGCGTTTCAATTTTTCGATGGCGTATAACACCAACGGTTTGTTGGCGATGGGGATCAGCGGCTTCGAGTTGGTGAAAGTCAGCGGGCGCAGGCGCTTGCCCCGGCCCGCGCATGGAATAATCGCTTTCAGTTTTGTCATGAGTATCCTCGAATTGAATTGGGTATTCATATAATACCACAACCCGTTTCATTATGCGGAATCATCAATTTTATTATCAGACGAAGGGCGGGGGATTCTGGTAACGGGCAGTTTGCCGCTGCGGATTTCGTCGATGGTTTCCCGGGCGTGTTGCAAGAGCCACTCGCGCTGATTGAGCGCAGGGTCGTCTAACACGCTTTCCATGAGGCGGTCTAGAATGACGCCATACGCCGGCCCGGGCGCCATACCCAATTCTTGCAGGTCGCGTCCATTGATTTTGAGGTCGGTGATTTTGAGCGCGTCGTCAGCGCGTTCGATGTGGCGCATGCGTCGGACAAAGTGAAACAGGCCTTCTTCATAGCCGTCGTTGTTGAGGTGGTTGCCCCGGCGGTCAGCCATGCGCAGGCGCAAAAACCCCGAGATGCGCTCGCGGCCCAACTTGCGCACAAAGCGACGGATGGCGCCGTCTGACAACCCCGGCTGTAGGTTGTACATGTGGTTTTCAACGACGGAGAGCGCGTCTTCGATGGCTTTGTTTGAAAAGCGCAGCCGTTGCATGATGCGTCGCGCCATGCGCTTGCTGGCGTACTGGTGTCCATAGAAGACATAATCGCCCTTGCGCTTGAGGTATTGTTTGCAGGGCGTCTTGCCCAGGTCGTGCATCAGCAGCGACCAGCGTACGTTGATTTCTTCTTTCGGGGCGGCGTCGACGGCGTGGAGCGTGTGCATGGCGACGTCGTCCGCGTGAAAGCGGTTTTGGCCGACGTCAAAGCCCATCTCAAGTTCAGGCAACACATAGCGCAACAGGCCGCATTGGTGCATGAGACAAAATCCATGCGACGGCTTTTCGTAGGCCAGCATTTTGATGAGTTCATCGCGCACCCGTTCAGCCGAGATGCGTTGGATCAAATGGGCGTTGCGTTGGATGGCGGCGAAGGCGGCGGCGTCAAGCGTTCCCTGTAATTTGGCCGCGAAACGCACCGCGCGCAACATGCGCAAATAATCTTCGCGAAAGCGCTCTTCCGCATCGCCGACGGTGCGCACCAACCCCGCGCGCAGATCGGCGACGCCGTCGAAGCGGTCGATGATCTCTCCGGTGTCGACGTCCATCGCGAAGGCGTTGAAGGTAAAGTCGCGGCGCTGCAAGTCGTCTTCGAGGCTGTCGGCGAAACGCACCACCGGATGGCGCCCGTCGGCGTAATCCAAATCGAAACGAAAAGTGGTAATCTCATATTGGACTTTATCAATCACCGCCGCGACGGTGCCATGTTCAAAGCCAACCGGGATCGCTGTGATCCCAGCGGAGCGCAAACGCTGCATCACGTCCCTGGGGCGCAGCGAAGTCGCCAGGTCCCAGTCGCCGCCGTGAACGGACGCGAGTTCATTCGCGTCAGGCTGGGCGGCGATGGCGTCGCGTAAAATTCCGCCGACGACATAAATTTTTTCCGGGCCGAGCACCTCGCGCAGCTGCAGGACGGCTGGGGGAACCATTGAGCGTTGCATGTGCATCATGTCTTGCGTTTAACCTATCGGGCGCGGCGCCTTGGATTGTGTAAAAAAGTAAGAATCGAATACAATTTACCGGGGCGGTCGTTAAATTATCAGTGACTGAACCTATTGACTATGATAATCTATACAGGCTGGCGGGCAACTTGCAGCGACAATATCCGTCGGCGGGTGAGATGCGTTGAGAGGTGTATGATGGGATGGAAACTGGCAGTACGTATGCAAACATGCGTCCAATGGACGTTGGCTCTCTCTGCCCTCGCCTTCGTTGGATGCTCAAGCGCCCCTCTCGCTGACCGTAGCCAATCGCTCGCCCGTGGGCCGGAAACCGAACGGCTGCCGAGTTCCGTCAGCGAATTGACTCGCCACGAACAACCATTCGATGGCCGCCTGCCGTTGGGCTTCGGCGCCCGCGTCAATGTGTTTATGGCTGAAACCGCCCAAGGCGTCGGTAGTTTATATTCTGATGTGTTGAAGCCGATGCGCACCGGTAAACTCTTCAGTTCGCAACCCTATGCCATTGACTACGCCGTGCGCGACCGGGGCGACTCGTTCGACGAAAAATCAAAACTCTCAGGCGTCGAGTTTCGCTCGAGCTATGATATCCGCTTTGGCATGAGCCGCCGCTTCCATAATTTTGGGGATTTTCTCAAAACAGAATTTTGGTTAGCGGGAGGCAAATTCGGCCCGGCCCCGCCCAAATTAGACCGGCCCTCGAGCAGCGGTTGGAATTCGTTGTTTATAGAAACAGCGCCTCAAACATTGTCGTCTGAAGGCGCTGATGACTTGGTGGAAACAATCTCGCTTGTGGATGTGATCGAGTAGCGCGCTGCAAGAAGCAACCTCTAGCTCGCGAGTATCATTGCGATGAAGAGGGGAGGGCGAACCTCCTGGTGAGCCGCATAAAAGCGACCCCGTTTCTCATCTTCGCGGCTCGTCGGGAGACTCGCCCTCCCCGATAAATACACGGGTTTATGTTGATCCTCCCTTAATAAGACAATGTCATTGACTTAAGGGGTGGCAAGGGCAAGGCGTCGCGAAGCGACGGCAGCCCTTGAGATATTGCTTGAATGTATCGCTTTGTTTGTGCTGTTTTGATATCCCCCCGGCGCTTTCAGCGCCAC
>JAVCCE010000022.1 GCA_030765645.1 Candidatus Hinthialibacter antarcticus
GGGCAAGTTGTCGTCCCTTCTCCCTCTGCAAAAATTCACAGGTTCTCCCCCCGAAGTTCGGGGGGAGTTAGAGGGGGGTTGGTTGATTTTTTGAATTTCTGCCGGCTACGCCGCCAGTCAACCCCCGCCTAACCGCCCCCATCTTTGGGGGCGGAACTTAAACAAGCCCTCACCCCAACCCTCTCCCAGTGGGGAGAGGGAGTTTTATCCGGCTCACCAGGAGGTTCGCCCTCCCCATGACCAATGAAGCAAGGGGGGCTAAAAACCGAGCGGCGAGCCAGACGATACAAGCGTCATCACGGCATTTTACGAACTTCGCCGGGCGTTTGCGGCTGACCGCTTTCGGCGCTGGCGACTGCGGCGAAGCATAGCGCCAGGCTGGGCAGATTATGCGACGCGGCGTGTTCGGGTTCGCGGCCTTCTTCGATGGCGCATAACAATTCGCCCATGGTTCCATGAAATCCATTGCTGAACCAGTTGCCTTCGAGCGCAGGCGACGAGACGCCGCTGTCTAAATGCAGCGTCACTGTTTGTTGGAGTAAGTCCGGCCCGACGCTCATGGCGCTGCCTTTGGTTCCCATGACGTAGCTGCGGTCTTCGAGGCCGGTCTGCACGTCGCCGTTGAGCGAAATCGTCCCGAGGCCGCCGTCGAACTCAATCGCGGCATGGGCCAGCATGGGCGGCGCCGGTTTTTGGGTCGGCGTTTTTGCAATCGAGGCGAAGACCCGCGTCGCGGTTTTGCCTTCCATAAAACAGCACATCATATCAAACCAGTGGATGGCGAAATCATAGAGAACGAGATGCTTGATCTCATTAAAGGGCGTTTCGGCGGTCCAACTGTGGTCGAATCCCATCGAAAAATGAACGCTGGTCACGTCGCCGAGCAGGCCCTGTTCAAGTGCGCGGCGCATGTAACAGAAATGCGGCGACCAGCGTCCGTTTTGGTTGACCGCGAATTTGACGCCCGCCTCACGCGCAGCGGCGACCAGCCGTTCGCCGTCGTCTAAATTTTCGACGAACGGCTTCTGGCTGAGAATGTGCTTCTTCGCCGAAATGGCTTCGTGCAAAATCGCGACCCGCTCGCTGGGATGCGTCGCGGCGTCGATCACTTCAATGTCGTCGCGTTCGAGAATGCGGCGGTAATCGGTGACGACCTCCGCCTTGGGAAAAAACTCTTCGCGGCGTTTTTGGGCGCGATCTTCAATTTCATCGCACAACGCCAACACGCGATAGCCCGCTTTTTGATATTCGCGCAAATGGTATTCCGAGATGCCGCCGCAGCCGATCAGGCCAATGCCCGGGTTGTATTCTTTCGGGTCACGCGGCAGGTAGGGCAGTTCGGGCGCGGCAACCATGTTTTCCAGCGAGCGTTTGCCCACGCCGTATTGTTCGTCATTCATAGGATTTTTCCTTCGTTGCCAAAATGGCTATCGCCGAATTTTCACGGTGCGTTTATCGAGTGCGCTGACCACGGCGGCGTCGACGATCTGCTGGCCGACGCGGCTCATCTCAACGCTGAGCGGGCCTTCGATGGGTTTGTTTTTCTCCAGGCAATCAATCACGTATTGCACGGGGTTTTGATTGGGCGGCAGTAATGGATCAACCGGAACCTCTTCGCCTTCAGGGCGCTCATGTGTTTGCAGGCGAACGCCCGGTTCAAAATCATACGAACTGACCGTGCCCTGGTCGCCGACGATGACGAATCCGCATTTGGGTTGCGGTTGCAGCGTCCACGGGTCGGAAAACGTCCCCCAGCGCGTCTCAAATTTTGACAGCCCGCAGTCATAACGCGCCACGGTGACGCTGTGTTCGTCAACCTCAAGCCCTTGGGGGCGGTCGACGGTCGCGGTGATTTCGATGGGGACTTTGCCATTGTGATACCACGTGCCCAAGGTCACGCCGTAGCCCAGGTAGTCGAGCAGCGAGCCGCCGCCGAATTCCTTTTTATAAAACCAACTATCGGGCTTCTCGCGCGCGACGGTCTCGGCGTTGATCTCTTCTTTGTCGGCGGTGTGCCACAAGGGGCCGCGGTTGCCGTCGTAATAATGCACTTCAATCACGTCGCCGATGCGGCCTTCGTCAATCAGGCGCTTGGCGGTTCGATGGGGCGGATACCACGCCAGCGGCCAGTTGATCGCCAGTTGTTTGCCGGATTCTTTCATCGCGGCGATCATGCGGTCGGTTTCTTCGAGCGAGGCAGCGAAGGGTTTCTCCATTAATATATGTACGCCAAAGGGCGCGACTTTTTGGGTCCAGTCGCCGTGGGTCGCGGTGGAGGGACAGAGCAATACTAAATCAGGTTTGGTTTTTTCTAAGCATTCGCGGTAATCAGTGAACTGGTTTTTTTCAGGGACCGAAAATTTTTGCGCGGCGTCTTGCATTCGCTCTGGTGTCTCGTCGCAGACGCCGACAATTTCACAGTCGGGGTGCTCAAAGGCCATGCGCAAATTATCGCCCATGTGCATGTGATCGAAGTTAATGCCTGCGATTTTCCATTTCGCCATGATGCGCCTCCCAAATACGCGTTACGTGAAAGCATTATGATAATAACAAAAAATATCTCAAATTGCTGCCATAGAGTAAGGCATGGGCACAACACTCTCGCTTCAGTGCGGGCTTTCTGGCCCGTTTGCAAAGGCGCTCCCAGAGTTACACCCATGCCTGACCAAACCCCTCGACTAAAGATTCACAAGTTCTCCCCCAGAAGTTCGGGGGGAGTTAGAGGGGGGTTGGTTGATTTTTTGATTTGCTGCTGGCTGCGCCGCCAGTCAACCCCCGCCTAACCGCCCCCAATCTTTGGGGGCGGAACTATAACGGATCATCACCCGTTACCGCATCCGTGTCATTGCAAGGAAGCGATCACGACCGAAGCAACCTGTGATTATCAAACTAAAGTCCTCGCCTAAAGGCGAGGGTTTTTCTCCCAGAAACTGACAATAAGTGCGTCCGTTTTGGATATGCCTTGTATTCAATCCAATTCACGGCTGCTCCAGCGCTCGCCGTTTTGCATTCGTTTATACGGCTGGCCGATGCGCTCGGCTTCGGCGATGAACGCGTCCGGCGTTACGGAGTTGAACTCAAACAGATCGAAATGACACGGGACCACCAAGCGGGCGCCGATGTCCTGGCCTAGTTGCGCGGCTTCTTTTCCGGTCAGGTTGCCGGGGACGCGGCGTTCGGGATTGCGTCCGTTGATGGGCAATAGCGCGATGTCGATGTTGTAGGGGCGCAACTGTTCCGCCATGCCGTCATAGCGCACGGTGTCGCCGGAGTGATAGACCGTCCAGGGGCCGAACTGCACAATGAAACCCATGTGATGACAGCGCCCCAAATCATCGCATTCGAGTTTTTCATGGGCGGCGGGGACCCCGGTCACGCTGAATGGATCCACCACGCTGCGTCCGCCGCATTCAAAGCCGACCAGCCAGTCCGGTTTGCATTGCAAGCGTTCGGCGGCGAAGGTGATATTGGCTAAAGGCAATACCAGTTTCAATTCCGGGTTGGCTTGCTTGAGCGGCAGCAGGGTTTCGGCGTCAAGGTGGTCGGTGTGGTTATGCGTCGAAGTAACGATATCAATAAAATCGAGCCGCTCTGGCGCGATGACGCGCCCGGTCATGCGGACATGGGGCTTGTCGGTGTCTTCATACTTTTGGGTCAATGACTCAGAGAGATAGGGGTCGAACAAACAGTGGCGCCCCTGCCATTGCACCAAAAAACCGCTCTGCCCCAGCCACCAGAGATGCAGATCATCGGCCTCGGCGCGGGCGGCGTTTACGTCGGTTAAAAAGGCGTCGTCTTGCAGGACGGGTTTCATCACAGTCCCAGTTCCTTTCGTACGGCGTGGACGCCTTCGACCATATTGTTGAGTTTCTGCTTCGCCGCCCAGCGCGCGGTTTGGCTCAGCCCGCAGTCGGGCGCGAACGACAGGTGTTCAGGCGGCGCGAAGTTCAAACACTGCTTGACGCGCTCAATGATGTCATTGACTGTTTCGATGTAGTAACTCTTCACGTCGATGATTCCAACCGCGATGTCGAATTTTTCCGCAACGGCTTGAATGACGCCTAACTCGGCAAACTCGCGGTTGGCCATTTCAAAATGAATTTCATCGACGGTCAATCCCATAAACGCGGGGAACATGGGCGCGTATTTACGGTAGCCCACCGCATGGCCTTTGAAGTTGCCGAAACACAGATGGGTCGAGAGGTTGCACTTGCCGACCACAGGTTCCACCGTGCGGTTAAAAATGTCAACGAAACGCGCGGGGTCTTCTTTGTAGGCGTAACAGCTCATCGAGGGTTCATCGACGGTCAGCTCGGTGCAGCCCGCTTCGAGCAGCGCCTGCAACTCATCGCGCACCATCGGCAGCAGCGCCTCAGTGACGGCGTAACGGTCTTTGTATTGTTGGTTGGGAACCAGGCGCCCGCTGAGCGTAAACGGCCCCGGCACACTGGCTTTCAGCGTCGGGCCTTTGGGCGCGAGGCGCTTGAGGCGCTTGAATTCTTCGACCGCGCCCAGGCCGCGCGGGGCCGAGAGTTCGCCGGTGATTTCATGTTTGCCGCGTTGGTCGTGGGCGGGCGGCCCAAACAGGCGCGGCGAAGCGGCTTCGAGTTCGATGCCGTCGATGTAGCCGTAAAACGAGAGATTAAAATCGAAGCGGGTCTGTTCGCCGTCAGTAATCACGTCCAGCCCTGACGCAACCTGGTCATGTATCGTAGCGACCACGGCGTCGTCTTGCATCTCTTTGATATCGTTCGCGCCAAATTCACCCAGATGCTGCGAGGCGAATTCTAACCAGGCGGGAAAGGGGTAACTGCCGATCACCGTCGTACGCAACGGGCGTTCTTTCATTGCAGGTTCTCCATTCAAACAATCATGATTACGGACAGCGGGCAAGTGTGAAAAATCCAGGAAGAAAATCGAATCCGCATGAAGGGGCATTATAAACGGGCGGGGAGAATCCGGCTACAGATGGAACCATGCGGCATTTTCGTTTGGATAGACGAGAGGAGGGCGAACCCTGTCTGCGGCAGGCGAGATTGCTTCGCTGCGCTCGCAATGACACCGGGTTTTAGCGTGAGTAATCAATACACGATTATCGTACTGCTCATCAAGACGGGATGGGGCGGCTTTCGACCTGGGGGCGCCCGTATTCATTGCGGGTGATGACGGAGTCCATCGGGTCGGCGAGGGTCTGGGGATAGTCGAGCGTGTAATGCAGCCCGCGGCTCTCTTTGCGCTGCCAGGCGCAGTGAATAATCAAGTCGGCGGTCTGCACCAGATTGCGCAGTTCCAACACCTGGCGGTTGATGTGGCCTGATTCAAAGTAACCGTCGATTTCTTCTTTCAACACTTTGATGCGCTTGTGGGCGAGATGTAGGCGCTCGTCTGAACGCACGATGCCGACGTAGTCCCACATCAGTTTGCTGAGAGTCTGGCGGCAGTTCACAAACAAGACGCTTTCGATGCCTTCCGTCGGTTTGGGTTTGTTCCATTCGAGCGGCAACTGTTTGGGCGGCGCTTGCAGCAGCGATTTTTCTTGGATCTCGCGCATGGTGCGGCGGCTGAAGATGAGCGCTTCGAGAATCGAATTGCTGGCGAGCCGATTGGCGCCGTGGACGCCGGTGCAGGCGGTTTCGCCGATGACGTAGAAGCCGGTGATGTCGGTCGCTCCGTTGAGGTCGGACAACACGCCTCCGCACATGTAGTGCGCGGCGGGAATCACCGGGATGAAATCGGAGGGCAGTTTCACGCCCTGTTTTTCGCAATAATCGGTGATGTTGGGAAAGCGCGATTTAAAAAAGCCATATTCAAGGTGGCTGACGTCAAGATAACAGCAAGGGTCGCCGCTCTTTTTGGTTTCGGCGTCGATGGCGCGCGCCACGATGTCGCGGGGGGCGAGGTCTTTGAGCGGATGGTAGCGTTCCATAAAGGCGTCGCCATCAGCCTTGCGTAGAATGGCGCCTTCGCCGCGCACCGCTTCGGAGATTAAAAACGGCGCGGCGTTATCGCCGGGGGTGTAGAACGCCGTCGGGTGAAACTGAATGAACTCCATGTTGGCGATGGGCGCGCCCGCGCGAAAACCCATCGCGACGCCGTCTCCGGTGGCGATGGAGGGGTTGGTGCTGTGTTGGTAGACCAGCCCGCAGCCGCCGGAGCACATAATGGTTACGCTGGCGAGAAAAGGGACCGCCGTTTCGTTGACTTCGTCCCACACCCAGGCGCCCCAACAGCGGCCCTCGTCGTCTAAAATCAAATCGACGGCGAAATAATATTGATGGATGGTTACGTTGTCTAACGCGCGTACTTGACTGAGCAGGGCGCGTTCGACTTCGCGTCCGGTCAGGTCTTTGGCGTGGACGATGCGGCGGTAGGAGTGTCCGCCTTCGCGGCCTAGTTCTAACTCGCCGTCGCCGCCCCGGGTGAATTCAACGCCGCAATTGATGAGGCCTTCGATGGCTTCGGGGCCGTGGGTGACGATGAGCTCGACCGCGTCGCGGTGGCACAGCCCGGCGCCCGCGTCGAGGGTGTCGCGAATATGCGAATCAAATGAATCGTGGCTATCGAGGACGGAGGCGATGCCCCCTTGGGCGTAATTGGTGTTCGACTCGAAATCGTCTTTTTTGGTCACCAGATGGACGCGGCCCAGACGGGCGGCGTTGAGGGCGGTATGCAGCCCGGCTACGCCCGATCCAATCACGAGGATATCGCTGATTTGTGCATTCATGTTGTTATTTGCCGCCGCCGGCTACGCACTTAGATAGTCTTCTTCGGTACGGTTCTCGACGCGGACCAAATGGTTTTTTTCGTCCACATAAACAATGCGATGCGAATAAGCGTCTAGTTCATCCTCATCATATTGCGCATACGAGAGAACGAGAATGATATCGTCATCGTCAAACAAACGCGCGGCGGCCCCTTTGACCGAAACCACGCCGGAGCCTTTTTTTGCAGGGAACACATAGGTCACAATGCGTTCTCCGTTACTCACGTTTAACACATGAACCTGTTCGCCGCAAGCCAAGTCGGCGGCTTCCATCAATTCTTCGTCTAACGCCAGGCTGCCGGCGTAATGCAGCTCTTTGCCGGTGACGCGGGCTTCGTGAATTTTTGACTTCAATAATATGCGTTGCATGTCGCTTGCTCACTCAAACGAACGGTTGTCGATCAACCGGGTTGGGCCGAGAAAAACCGCTCCAATATGTAAATGGCCTTTTTGTATCTGTTTCACTGACTGAAATGTATTCTCATCGACTGCGCCCAGGTAGTCCAGCCGAACGCCTTCGATTTGATTGATTGATTGGGTTGCCTCTTCAAGGATTTTTTGCGCATTTCGTTCGCCGGATTGAAAGCGCGCGACGCCTTGTTGCAGCGCCTGGGTCAAGATCAACGCCTGCGCCCGTTGCTCGTCGCTCAAGTAGGCGTTGCGCGACGACATCGCCAGCCCGTCCGGTTCGCGCACCGTGGGCAGGCCGATGATCTCAATCGGGAAAGCGAAATCGGTTGACATACGCCGGATGACCGCCAACTGTTGCGCGTCTTTGCGGCCAAAATAGGCGCGGTCGGGCTGAGTGAGATTGAATAAGATCGACACGACAGTACACACCCCGCGAAAATGGCCGGGGCGCGATGCGCCGCACCAGCCCTCAGACGGCGCGGGCGGTTCGACGTAGGTCGAGAAGCCTTCGGGGTAGATTTCCGCCGGACTTGGCAAAAACACCGCGTCGGTTCCTTCGCGGCGCAGCATATCGAAGTCGCGTTCTTCGTCGCGGGGATAGCGCTCGAGGTCTTCTCCTGCGACGAACTGAGTGGGGTTCACAAAAATGGTGGCGATGGCGCGGTCGTTGTTTTGTCGCGCAGCGCGTACCAGGGTGAGGTGGCCTTCGTGTAGATAGCCCATGGTGGGCGCAAGGCCAATCGACAAGCCCTCGCGTTTCCATGCGCGGATGGTTTGGCGTAATTCAGAAATAGTACGAATGATTAACAATTGCTTGCTCCCAATCTCCATCCCCCAATGGAGACGCTACGAACGGCCTTGCGGCGAGACGAACGGATCGTGGTCCATCTGGGCGCGTTCGTCTTCGTCCATTGGATAACTTTCATCCAGCGAAGGGAACGTACCGTCTTTGACGGCGCGGTCGAATTCTTTAAACGCCTGCGTCGCTTCGTCGCCCATTTGCGCAAAGCGGCGGACGAAATGCGGCTGAAAGGCGGTGAACAGCCCCAGCAGGTCAGCGAACACCAACACCTGACCGTCGCAATGCGGCCCGGCGCCGATGCCGATGGTGGGGACGGTGAGCGTATCGGTAATGCGTTGCGCGACCGGCCAAGGCACGGCCTCGATCACGATGGAGAACGCGCCCGCGTCTTGTAGCGCACAAGCGTCTTCAACCAGTTGGGCGGCGCTATGGGCGGTTTTGCCGTGTACCTTGTGGGTCCCCAATTGTTTGATCGACTGCGGCCCCAGGCCGACATGGCCCATCACCGGGACGCCCGCTTCGACCAGCCGTTTGACGGTCTGCGCCTGGCTGCGTCCGCCTTCGAGTTTGACGGCGTCGGCGCCGCCTTCCTGCAATAGGCGCGCGGCGTTTTTCATCGCCTCTTCAACGGAAATCTGATAAGTCAAAAACGGCAGGTCGGCGATAATCATCGCGTGTTGTACGCCGCGTTTGACCGCGCGGGTGTGATAGACCACGTCGTCGAGCGTGACCGGGATGGTGGAGTCTTGTCCCTGGACGATCATGCCTAGCGAGTCGCCAACCAGAATGGCGTCGACGCCTGCTTTGTCCATCAATTGGGAGAAGGTGTAGTCATAGGCGGTCAACACCGAGATTTTTTCGTCACGGCGCTTCATACGCTGAAAATCGGGAACCGTCATGCGTTTGGTTTTCATCATGGCTTTCTCACGCAGGAAATTCACTCACTGTATTATATCCGCGTTATTGCAATATGCTTTGGGGGTCTTGGGTTTGAGACTCAAACCACGCTTGTTCGCGCTCGAGAATTTCAGCGAACGAATCGAAGGCAACGTGTTCGACGCCGTGTTTGACGCAGTGATCGAGCAGCCCGAGTTTGGCGTAGACCACTTCACATTTGGGCGCGGCGCAGGCGTCTGAGATGCCGTCGCCGACATAGACGCGGCGTTTGCCTTCGGCTTTTTCGATATGTTGGCATTTACAGTTTGCCATATCGCGCTCGCAGGTCGCGCGGCTCCAAGGGAAGGCGACATCCACCCGGTCGCCCTTCCAGACCATTTTGTTGCTGAATGATGGGATCCAGTCGAGGTTTGCCTCTTTGAGCATTAAATCAATGTAATAATCATAACCGTCAGAGACGATTGACATGGGCAGGTTGTTTTCGCGCGTCCAGTCGGCGAAGGCCGGAAAGGCGGGGTCGATGCCGATATCGAGAATTTCCCGCCGGGCGATTTCTTCGGGCATGACCAGTTCCTGCGCGACGCGCTGGTTGCACTGCCGCGAGGTCAGTTCGCCATTGATGTATTTACTGACCAGGTCCTCCCAGACATGAGAGGCGTAGGTTTTTACGATGTAGTCCCAGACATCCTGGCGGGAGATGGTGTGGTCGAAATCGACGAAGTAAACTGTTTGCATGGTCGTCCTAACGCGCTGACAGGTTGAGAATCAACAGTTTACACGCGGCGAATCTAAAACCTAACCGACAGCATATATTTAAAGAGGTTCTTCCGGTATTTGATTGCTTTATCACAAATTGAATTGCGTTTTTTGACGCTTTTTCGTGAATTCTTGATCTTTCGCTGTATCAGGCATGGGTACAACTCTGCTCGCTTCAGTGCGGGCTTTCAAGCCCTTATGCACA